>JBIKSC010000028.1:0-17053 GCA_044348775.1 Flavobacteriales bacterium
CGTACCATGCGCCATTCGCTCCATCGGGCTCCCATTGCAAAGCCAGATCATGCGCCCATGAAAAAAGCTTTTTCTTAATGCCTGTATTTGCCATTCCCTTCTGATAAATACCATCATAGAACTTTTCAAACAGGCGTGGCACTCCGGTGAAGATATGAGGCCGTGCTACCGCAAGATCATCCTTTATCGTATCCATTCCACCCAAATACATATGAATGCCATTGGCTATGTACATGTAGTGCAGCATGCGCTCGTAGATGTGCGAAACCGGCAGAAAACTCAAGCAATGACTCTTTCCTTTTTCCAACAAAGGCAAGCGCTCTTCACAGTTAATAGCGTTACTTGAAATATTGCGATGACTGAGCATTACACCCTTCGGTAATCCCGTTGTGCCCGAAGTATAGATAATCGTAGCCAAGTCATCTTCCTTCACTTCCTTGCTCAAACGTTCTACCTCAGCAGATTCAACAGCATTTCCAAGGGCAAACAATTCGGACCAATTAAGCGCTCCCGCGACATGATCAAAAGTGTAAACCTCTATAAGCGACGCACACTTAGGTTGTATCGACTTTATCTTTTGAAACAACTCTTCATTCGAAACAAAGCAATATCGAGCCTCAGCATGATTCAAAATATACTCACAGTCATCGGGCGTCATCGTCGGATAAATAGGAACATCGACCGCCCCAATCTGCATAATGGCATGATCCATAATATCCCACTCATGTCGATTGGCATGCGTAATAAGTGCCACGCGGTCGCCCGGCTTAACTCCAAGAGCCAGTAACCCTCGACTAGCCTTGTTCATTTGGTCAATAAAATCATTCGTTGAAATGCTGACCCACTCCGAGCCGGTCTTGGAGGTAATCATAGTTTCCAGCGGATACCGTTCTTGTTGGTAGTAGACAAAATCAAACAGTCGCTTGGGTGAAATCATAGGGCATTCGTTTTGGGTAAAATTATTGAAGGCGCGCGAATATTCTACGGTTCAGTCAAATTCAGTCAATCGTCCTATTTTCGCGGTCAAATTTCAAGCTATGAAAAAAATCGCCGTAGTAGGTGCAGGTCAAATGGGAAATGGCATCGCACACGTTTTTGCACAAACCGGTTATCCGGTAAACCTCATCGACGTGAAGCAGGAAGCGTTGGATAAAGCATTTGAGACGATCAGCAAAAACCTCGACCGTCAAATAGCCAAAGGTTCCCTCACAGAAGAGGCAAAGGCATCTACCCTAGCTAATATAAGCCTTTGCACCGATATGGCATCTGCATGTTCCGACCGCGATTTGATTGTGGAAGCAGCTACAGAAAACATCGATCTGAAACTGAAAATTTTCGGTCAACTCGATTCCTTCGCTCCGGCTAACTGCATTCTCGCTACGAATACTTCATCCATCTCTATCACTCAAATTGCAGCGGCTACACACCGCCCGCAACTGGTCATCGGCATGCATTTCATGAATCCGGTTCCCGTGATGAAGCTGGTAGAAGTGATTCGCGGTTATTCTACCACCGACGAAGTATCGCAACAAGTTACTGAGCTATCCAAAGCAATTGGAAAAATCCCTGTAACGGTGAATGATTATCCCGGATTTGTAGCCAATAAGATTTTAATGCCGATGATTAACGAAGCTATCTGCACCCTTTACGAGGGAACGGCCGGCGTTGAAGAAATTGACACCATCATGAAGCTCGGTATGGCTCACCCAATGGGCCCGCTGCGCCTGGCCGATTTTATCGGACTCGACACATGCCTCTCCATTCTGAGGGTACTGCATGACGGATTCGGTAATCCGAAATACGCTCCATGCCCCTTATTAGTGAACATGGTGATGGCGGGGAAGCTCGGAGACAAGAAAGGAGAAGGATTCTACAACTATGCAGACCCTAAAAACCCTGTGGTTTCTTCAGCCTTTCGAAAAGGCTAAGAATTACTCTCCTGTTTCTTCATTCACTTCAGGCTCTGCAAAATCGAGCATGTCCTTGGATTGAAGAATATTGTACCAGCTAAGAAGTTTTCGGATGTCTGATTCGTAAACGCGCTCTTCATCATAATCAGGAAGAATTTTCTTCATGGCATCGCGCAGCACCTTACCGTCACTCTTAGCATCGGGAGCCGGACCACCTTCATAGGCCACCTTAGCCTTAAGAAAAATTTCGCGAAGCGGAACATCTTCTTCGTAGGTAAACATGGTGATATCGCCCAAGGCACTCACCTTTTGAGTAGGGTGCACCGGAAGACGCTTACCATCTATGAGCGACTCTACGATAATGGTAGAACGGCCACCCGTAATCAACTTGTAAATACCGGGCTTACCGGAAACAGAAAGAATTTTCTCCAACTCAGTCTTCATAAAACGAAATCAAAATTTGGCGGCAAATATCGGAGAAGTGTATGCTCAATACATCGTTGCCTTGGTTTTGTGCATAAAGTCTATGCGCCGGCAAACGGAATATCATGCAACCACTGAATTGCAGCCTGTTCCGAGTGAATAAAGCAACACGATGTATGCAGTCCATTCGTTACAAGCACATAAGCCACTCCTAGGGAACGATTGTACATTACGGCTTGATCAAGCACTGCTTGATTGATATTCACGTCAGGAGCCTTGCATTCGGCCAGTAACAAAGGCTTCATATCCGAAGTGTATACAACCACATCCGGCCTTCGATTGAGACCATTGTACTTCAAGTTCTTTTCCACCGCCATCAGCGATTCAGACCATCCTCGGTGGTCGCGCAGGAAGTGAATCAAATGCTGTCGCACCCACTCTTCCGGAGTAAGCACTACCCATTTTTTGCGCACCACATCCCAAACCTGTAAAACGTCATTGAGATTTCGCACACGCAAATCGGGTTGAGGGAATTGAAGCTTCTGCACGTTTCGGTTTACCTTTGACGATGAAGTAAATTGCTTCAGCAAAGAAACAAAGAACACCGCTAGATGGAATCGAAAGAAGAAATTGTAAAAAACTGGCTTCCTCGTTATACGGGAGCAACACTCGAACAATTTGGCAGCTACATACTGCTTACCAACTTCGATGGCTATTTACAAAAGTTTGCAGAGTGGCACAACGTGGAAATCATCGGACGCGGAAAAGCCATGCCCATGGCAACAGCCGATGGCATTACCATGATCAACTTCAGCATGGGTAGCGCTAATGCAGCAACTATCATGGATCTGCTCAGCGCCATTATGCCAAAGGCTGTTCTATTTCTTGGCAAATGCGGAGGACTGAAAAAGAAAAACCAACTAGGAGATTTCGTGCTTCCCATCGCTGCCATTCGTGGAGAAGGTACCAGCAACGACTACTTCCCTGCCGAAGTTCCGGCCATGCCGGCGTTCACGCTGCAGCGCGCAGTTTCATCCACCATTCGCGATTTTTCGCTGGATTATTGGACAGGTACCGTATACACAACCAACCGCAGAGTATGGGAACACGACGTTCAATTCAAAGAATACTTGCGTCGCATTCGTGCCATGGCTATCGATATGGAAACAGCCACGCTTTTCATGGTTGGATTTGCCAATAAGATTCCAACAGGAGCTTTGTTGCTGGTGAGCGACCAGCCTATGATTCCGCAAGGAGTCAAAACCAGCGAAAGCGACCATAAAATCACGAGCAATTTCGTCGACAAACACATTCAAGTCGGAATAGCAGCATTGAAGGAAATTCGCGACGAAGGTCAATCAGTGCGCCACCTTCGTTGGGATTAACTTCACTAATTCACTATTTCACCAAGTCACCGTTTCACCAAACAATGGAACACCTTCGCATTCTTCGCGACATAGAACTTAAAAACTTCAAACCCATCTATTTTTTGATGGGTGAAGAGCCCTATTTCATTGATGTTGTTACCGAGTACGTTGAAAACAATGTACTGGATGAAGCAAGCAAAGCGTTCGGACAAACAATTGTCTACGGTCGTGATGTATCCATGGAGCAAGTCATGTCACTCGCCAAAAGCTTTCCCATGATGGGCGATAAGCAAGTCGTCATTGTGAAAGAGGCTCAAGACATGAAAGAATGGAAGAGCAGAAAGAAAGAAGACGACGATGAAGACATGAAGCACTTGCTGCACTATTTGCAACAACCTACTCCATCCACTCTGCTTGTTTTCAATTACAAAAACAGAACACTCGACAAGCGTAAGAAAGTTTATAAGCAACTGGAGAAAATCGGGGTAGTCTTTGACTCGCAAAAGATTAAAGACTATAAGCTCCCGGAGTGGATAGAAAACTATGTGAAATCGCGCGGATTCAAAATAAACGGAGGAGCGGCACAACTCCTCGCCGAGTATCTGGGCACTGATTTAAGCAAGGTGGTCAATGCAGTAAATAAACTGGCCATCATACTACCCTCGGGAAGTGAAATCAACGGCCAGCATATCGAGCAGAACATAGGTATCAGTAAGGATTACAACGTGTGGGAGTTGCAGAAGGCTTTAGGACAAAAAGACGTCATGAAGGCAAATCGCATCATCAACTATTTCGAGGCCAATCCGAAATCGAACCCCATCCAAATGGTATTACCATCGCTCTACAATTATTTCGCAAAACTGGCAGCCTACATTTCCATACCAGATAAGCGCAATGCTGCCGCAGAGCTTGGTATGACTACGTGGGCACTCAACGACTATAAAGAAGCATCAACCAAATTCAACGCTCAAAAAGTAGAGCGCATCATTGGATACATACGCGATACGGATAAAAAATCGAAAGGTGTGAACAATGCTTCAGCCGATGATGGCGATTTAATGAAAGAGCTCGTCTTTAAAATTCTGCATTAGGCGGAAAAGCAATTTTCGATATTCGGATAGCATCACCAATTCGAATTACCCCTTGATGGGCAATTACGTTTTGACCGAACATGATTTTATTTTTCATCGTCCGATATTGAGCAAGCGTTCGAAGGGGCTCCTTACCAGCCACTCCCGAAGATTGATCAACCGTGGTCATCACACAACGAGAGCATAGCTTCACTCCACGCGCTTCGACATTTCCAAGGGCAAACTCAGACCAAGAATCCTCCACATGTGGCTCATCCGTGGCGACAACAATATTGGGTCGAAAGCGATCCCACGACATTTCAGATTCTGAGTTCTCACGTAATCTTCTATTCAACTCGCGCAATGATCCTGAGCCGATGAGAAGCAACGGGTAGGCATCCGAAAAGGAAGTCAGCTGTCCATCACCGGCATAGGCACTATCCACAAATCGATGCGATTCCTCGGGCATATAAACCAACCGACAAGGCATATCCAATTCACGACTGAAAAACTGATTCACTTCCTGATCTGCTTCTATCGCACAGACGGTGTCAGACCAAACCGAGACCATGGCATTCCTTCCTTGCTCCAGAGTTAACGGTAACCGAACACTCTCGCCCCTGCGCCCTTCAATTTCAAACCCTTCATTAGCAGTTCTAACTCGAAATAAGCAGAGACGCGGCCACTCACGTTGAGAAATAAAACGTCCTTCATTATCAACCAGCATCCACCTTCTATCACCTTGGGCTCCCCGGTCAGTTAGGACCAGGGAATCACGCGGAATACCGGCCAACGACTTGACCGGATAAATGAATGTTTGCTGAATGATCGGGGTCATAAGAATGTCAAATCGACGCCCGAAGGTAAGGAGGCGCTTATCACTTGTACATTTGCACCGCATGAAAATCGAGAATGACCTCATACTGCGCGCTGCCCGAGGCGAGGAAACCGAGCGCGTGCCCGTTTGGGTAATGCGCCAGGCCGGGCGTGTTTTATCTGAATACCGAGCTACAAGAGCGCAAGCAGGCAGTTTTAAGAATTTACTAATGAATCCTCAGCTGGCCGCTGAAGTGACGATTCAGCCCGTTGATATTCTCGGTGTTGATGCTGCGATTCTCTTTAGCGATATTCTCGTCATTCCGGAAGCAATGGGCCTGCCTTATCGCATGGACGAAGGGAAGGGACCTTCCTTCGAAAACACGATTCAATCGCAGGCTGATGTGGACAAACTTTCAACCGAGCAAGTTCTCGACAATTTGAAATATGTGTTCGATGCCATAACAACAGTTAAGTACCATCTTCAAAATCGTGTTCCTCTTATTGGTTTCGCAGGTGCTCCTTGGACTATCTTCTGCTACATGGTAGAAGGAAGGGGCTCGAAAACTTTCTCGATGTCGAGATCTATGTTATCGGAAAATCCGGAACTGGCACACCGCTTGCTTCGCAAAATTACCGATGCAACGATTGTCTACTTGAAACAACAGATAGCATGCGGTTGCAACATGGTCCAACTGTTCGACAGCTGGGCCGGAATACTCAACAAAGACACATACAACACATTCGCATTGCCTTACATCAAAGAAATATGCTTAGCTATTGATACGGTGCCCATGACCGTATTTGCCAAAGGCGCTTTCTTTTCGATGGAAGAAATGGGGCAGTTGCCTTGTCGCACATTAGGCATCGATTGGCATACTTCCCCTGAATTTGCCCGACAAATGGCCGGCCCCGACAAAACACTTCAGGGGAATTTAGACCCAGCTATTCTTTATGGCTCTGAAGAATTTGTTATATCCGAAACAAAACGAATGCTTGACCGATTCGGGTCTCATAAGTATATTGCCAACCTTGGCCATGGGGTTTATCCGGACATAAACCACGAAAAGCTCAAGCTCTTTATTCAAACCGTTCAAGCACACCAATTCAACCGATCATGAAACAATACAGTTTATTTCTATTGATGCTCGTTTTCTGCGGAAGCATTTCAGCTCAGCAAAAAAAACCGGCAACAACCTCCAAGCCTTCCACAGCAAAAACAGGCACCGCAGCAAAAGAAACCCCGGCAGCAGAAGCACCGGCAGCTCCAAGCAATCTCGTTTTGGACCCCAGTTTCGAGCTCGATGATGTCAAATTGCTAAAGACATATGGCCAACTACCCCTCATGCTTAAAAATTGGGGTTCACCCAATGAAGCGAAAGCAGACCTATTTAACACTATGGCCAAAGCTACTAAGGTAGCCATTCCCAAAAACGACCTCGGAACAGAAGAAGCTTTCGAAGGCAGTGGTTATGCCGGATTCAGAGCATTCACTAAGGACCCAAAGAAAACCCGCACCTATTTGCAAGCTAAGTTGAGCAGAAAGCTCACAAAAGACAAGCTGTATTGTGTAAAATTCAATGTGAGCTTGTCTGATTTGAGTAAGTGGGGCACCAACAATGTGGGCATGTATTTCAGCGATAGAAAAATACAGAATGCCAACTCCAACGCCCTTACCTTCATTCCACAGATTACAGAAAAAGCAAATGCTCCCATTGTTACCATGAGCGGCTGGGAAACCATTTGCGGTACTTTTCTTTCTACAGGAAAAGAGGAATATTTCATCATCGGATGCTTTGGCGAAGAAGACAACATCAAACTCGAAAAGGTAATCAAACCTGCAACACAGGAAGGGCTGATAATGCCTGATGCTTACTACTTCATTGACAATGTAGAGGTAATCGAAATCGAATCGGTTGACGGATGCTTCTGCGGTAAAACAGAAGACCGTGATCCCGATTTGATTTATAGCCGTTCTTCAGCCAAGAATGTCGACATGAAGCCTTCTGAGATTCTGAACTCAACATCGATATGGTTCTCATACCTCTCCGTAGAAATACCTGCCATGTTCGAATCCGAACTTCAAGAGGTTGCAAAACTATTGCAAGCCAATCCGAGCATGAAGATTGAACTCACCGGACACACCGATAACGATGAGCAAAACGAGACAAAGACAAAGAAAATTTACGTTGGTTTGGCGCTGAGAAGAGCTGAAACTATCAAGCAGTTCCTAATCGATAACGGCGTTTCAGCGTCCAACATTTCAGTGGTTGGCAAAGACAACACCTTACCTGCAACCGACAAAACAACCCCCATGGGCAAGGCCCAAAACCGCAGGGTAGCGTTTCAGGTGAAATAATGAAACTCGATCATATCGAAAAAGGGCTTGCATCAGCAGGCCCTTTTTGTTCACACTAACATTCTTATAACGCTTCAATGCCAGGTTAAAATATTGGCATGCATTTTCAGTTATTCGCGATGATGAACAAGAGCCGTGCTATCATCATCCTCCTCATTTGTGCTGCATACTTTGCCGGCGCTCAAAACTTGGTGAATAATGGCAGCTTCGAAACCAAGTCGTATTGCCCCAGCAATTTCAACCAACAAAGCCTCAATACTATAGCAGGCTGGTGGCAGGCTACTGACGGAACACCCGATTATTTTCACACCTGCAGCGACAAGGTTGGTGTTCCCAATAATGTTTTTGGACAACAAGCAGCAAAAGATGGTGAAGGCTACACCGGTCTGGTAACATTCAGCGTAGGCAACAAACGCAATTACCGTGAATACCTTCAGACTAAACTGTCGCGTCCCTTGGTTTCAGGAGAAATGGTTTGCATTGAAATGTATGTCAGTGCTGCTGACTATTGCAACTACGTAACAGATGGTATTGGAATTTTGCTTTCGGAAAAAAAAGCTGAAAGCAATCTGCAAACAGAACTTGCCTTTTCAGCCACTATGAGCAATCCTCGTTTAAATATGCTCGACGAAAGCAATGCTTGGCAATTACTCTCCGACATTTACATAGCAAAAGGGGGCGAGGAATATCTCACAATCGGCAACTTCAAGGCCGACAAAGAACTGAAGGTTATTCGCCGTACCGAAGACATGAGCGATAAGGGCTATGGAACATGGTCATACATGTATATCGACGATGTTAAAGTGAGGCCTGTTCAGCGAAAACTTGAATGTAGCTGCGAAAACGAATATCTCGCGAGCATAGCAGTAGACCCACCATTAGAGCTAAGTGAATACAAGAAAATTCAACTCGATGCTATCCTTTTTGACTTTGATGCAGACATGCTAACCGATGAGGCATTGAATCAACTCGAAGAGGTTTTCATACTTCTGAAAAAGAATCGAGCTATGTATATGGAGATATCAGGTCATACCGACGTTGTCGGTCCTGATGGATATAATTTAAGTTTGTCCAAACGACGGGCTCAACGAGTAATTGACCACCTTGTATCAAAAGGTATTGATGCCTCTCGACTTCAACTAACATTTTTTGGAAAAGAGCAGCCTATAGCTAATAATGAAACCGATGAAGGCCGTCATCAGAACAGAAGGGTTGAATTCCAGATACTCGAGAAAAAATTCGAACTGATTCAGTAGAATTACCCTTGATTGATTTGTTCCCAGATCAAATCTTTGAGGCGATCGACGTTCATACCGGTTACCGCAGAAATGAAAATTGCAGGTATTCCCTTCGGCAACGTCGGCTTCATTTGCTCCGTCATGACTTCATCCAACATATCACATTTTGTGACGGCCAATAAGCGTTTTTTGTGAAGCAGTTCGGGGTTATACTTCTTCAACTCATTTACCAAAATATCGTACTCAACTCGTATATCCTTCGTATCACAGGCGATCATGAAAAGCAGCGTTGAATTACGTTCGATATGTCTCAAGAACCGATGGCCCAAGCCACGGCCTTCCGCAGCACCTTCAATAATACCGGGGATATCTGCCATTACAAATGAGCGATCACCGCGATATCGGACCATTCCCAAATTAGGAACAAGCGTTGTAAAAGGATAGTCAGCAATTTCAGGTTTAGCTGCACTTACAACCGATAGCAGCGTTGATTTTCCTGCATTTGGAAAACCGACCAAACCAACATCCGCAAGCACCTTCAGCTCCAGTATCTTCCATTCTTCTTTACCCGATTCACCCGGCTGGGCGTAATCGGGAGCCTGATTGGTCGATGTCTTAAAATGATCATTACCCAAGCCACCTCGACCACCGCTCACCAAGACGAACTCTTGACCTTCTTCAGTAATTTCAAACTCGAGCTTACCTGTTTCAAAATCGCGCGCTACAGTTCCCAACGGAACCTCCAAAATTTCATCTTGACCTTGCGCACCGGTTCGTTTTGCGCCGGCTCCCGACTCTCCATCTTCGGCAATCACATGCTTGCGATACTTCAGGTGTAACAGCGTCCATACGTCCTTACTGCCGCGCACAATAATGTGCCCGCCACGTCCACCGTCGCCACCGTCAGGGCCACCTTTTGGTACAAACTTCTCTCGCCGAAAGTGACGACTTCCCGCTCCGCCTTTGCCCGAACGGCAACATATCTTTACGTAATCGACAAAATTAGATTCAGCCATAAGGAAAATTGATTCTCAATACTATTGGACAAAAGCGTCCAACTCAGCGCATAAGCGTGTAGTAATTTCATTGACCGTGCCTACGCCTTGCACGCCCCTGTATTTTCCGCAAGCTTGGTAATAACCGGCAACAGGTGCTGTTTCGCGATTATAAACGGCTATGCGATTGCGAACGATAGATTCGTCGGCATCATCCGCTCGTCCGCTCGTCGAAGCACGATTCAGAAGCCGCTTTATAAGCTCTTCCTCGTCCACCTCCAATGCCAACATGCAGGTAATGGTGGTTCCTCTTGAATTTAAAAAGCGATCGAGTGCTTCAGCCTGAGCAGAAGTGCGCGGGAATCCATCAAAGATGAAACCCTTCGGCTCTTCATGTTTCACTACTTCACTTTCCAACATTGAGATTGTAAGACTATCAGGCACCAGTTCTCCCTTGTCCATAAAGGCTTTAGCTTGCAAACCAAGCTCCGTTGCATTTTTGATATTGTAACGGAAAATGTCTCCGGTGCTTAAATGCACCAAGCCGTATCGTTGCAAGAGTACTTCGGACTGAGTGCCTTTGCCGGCACCGGGAGGACCAAATAACACGACGTTGAGCATTCCGGGTATAGTTTGTTTGGCTGCAAAAATAACGCGAATAGCCGACTAGTGCATGGTGAAATAAACAGAGACAAGCCGTTCAAGAAAAAGATTGAATTTTTTCAATCTCATTCTACCTTCGCCACTCCAATTTTAAAAAAATGAATTTCGACGTTATTGTTCTAGGAAGCGGCCCGGGCGGCTATGTAGCGGCCATTAGAGCTTCACAACTTGGATTAAAAACAGCTATTATAGAGCGTGAAGCACTGGGAGGGATTTGCCTTAATTGGGGTTGTATTCCTACAAAGGCTCTTCTGAAAAGCGCCTCTGTATTTGAATACATCAATCACGCAAAAGACTACGGCATTGAGGTAGGTGCTCCAAAAGCGGATTTCGGAGCGGTTGTAAAGCGAAGCCGTGGGGTAGCTGAAGGTATGAGCAAAGGTGTTCAATTCCTCATGAAGAAGAACAAGATTGAGGTAATTATGGGCACAGGTAAGCTGAAGCCCGGAAAGAAAATAGCAGTAACAACAGCCGATGGCAAAGTGACGGAATATTCAGCCGCACATATCCTTGTAGCAACCGGCGGCCGCTCGCGTGAACTTCCAGCGCTGAAGCAAGATGGCAAGAAAATACTAGGATATCGCGATGCTATGGTTATGCCCTCGCAGCCAAAGAGCATGGTAATCGTTGGAAGTGGAGCTATCGGCTCCGAGTTTGCCTATTTCTATGCAGCTATGGGAACGAAAGTTACGTTGGTTGAATTTATGGCCAACATTGTACCCGTAGAAGACGATGACGTTTCAAAAGCACTTGCCAAGTCATTCAAAGGCATGGGCATAGATGTCATGACAGGCACAGAGGTAACGAAAGTGGATACGGCAGGAGCAGGATGTAAAGTGACTTTAAAGGATGCTGCAGGAGAAAAGCAAATTGAATGCGATGTGGTCCTTTCGGCTGCAGGCGTAGTGGCAAACCTTGAAAACATAGGATTAGAAGATGTAGGCATTATCACAGACAAGGGAAAAATTGTAGTTGACAAATATTACAAGACCAACATTCCCGGATATTATGCCATCGGCGACTGCACGCCTGGTCAAGCTTTGGCACACGTTGCGAGCGCAGAAGGAATTATTTGCATAGAACAAATTGCAGGACATCACCCGCAGCCTCTCGATTACGGAAACATACCGGGGTGCACATATTGCTCTCCGGAAATTGCATCGGTTGGACTTACGGAAAGAGCATGTAAAGAGAAAGGTCTGGAAGTGAAAATCGGCAAGTTCCCATTCTCTGCCTCCGGAAAGGCGAGCGCCTCCGGTCATAAAGACGGATTCGTAAAGCTAATCTTCGATGCTAAATACGGCGAGTTGCTCGGTGCGCACATGATTGGTTACAACGTAACTGAAATGATCGCCGAATGCGTTGCCCTGCGCAAGTTGGAAACCACAGGAGAAGAACTAATCAAAACCGTTCACCCTCATCCTACTATGAGTGAGGCTATAATGGAGGCAGCCGCGGCTGCATATGGCGAAGTGATTCACCTTTAAAATCAGTTCTCTGGAAAATCATTGTTCACCCAGCATTGAATCGTATTGATTTGGTCCTGGGTGAGCGATGAACCTTGAGGCATCGTTTGGTTTACGAGAACCTCCCGCTTAAAATCGCCACCTTCCAAATCCGGCAATAGCCCATCATACGTGCTATAATTCGGATGGCAATTAGAGGTTGCGCAACGACTATCAATAATGGATTTCACTTCGCTTTGATACGTTGGGCTAGAACCATCGCAACTTGGTGCTAACTTGCCTGACTCCTTGTCTTTTTTACATGAAGCAATCATTACAATGCCCATGGCTATCGCGGCTATATTTTTGTTCATACTTGCAATATAAAAAAAGCCCGTTTACACGGGCTTTTCAGATTTTTATCAGGATCAATTTTCTGCGACCTCTTTCTTTTTTCGGCCACGTTTGGGTTGCTCCTGATCTACCCATTTGTCGTTTTTATGTTCTCCCATCACAATAACTTCCTTTTCAGGGAAAACACCATATCGCTGGGCAATTAGCATCATACCTTCACGTGTGGGGCTGTACATCATCACTGGGGTAGCCATACCCTTGTTCTTCACACCCACATAGAACCCATTCTTTAAACGAGCGGGTTTGGTTGCCGGTCTGCCGGCTGACTTTTTACCGTTCATGGGGCGCAAGATACGCCCGGAAGAGGCTATCGCATTCTTAAAAAATCAATAAAATTTGAACTCCCTCGGAAAAAGCCATTAATTACCTGAAAATCAACCAATCAGACTTTTGAGAACAGCACCCATCATAAAAAACTGTATATCAAGCTATTGCGGGCTCCAGGCAAATCGCCCTGACTCTTTCGACTGCATAATCAACTTCTGCTTGGGTATTTAACCTACTGAATGAGAAGCGAATACTTGCACAACCGGGTTGCAATGCGTCAATTGCATTCAGCACGTGGGAGCCCTTTGAGGCACCACTGCTACACGCACTTCCCCCGCTACACGCAACACCTTCTAAATCAAGCAAAAAAAGCAACATGTCCGAATTTGATGTAGGCGGCATAGTTGTACTTAGCACCGTGTACAGGCTGTCCACATTTCGTGAATTACCGTTAAATATAATTCCCGGAATAGAAGCTTCCAGGGTCGCAGCCATGTATTGTTTCAATCTGGAAATATGCGCTCTATGTTCCGACAAATCCGAGTATGACAGTTCCAGTGCCTTAGCCATACCAATAATTCCACTAATATTTTCGGTGCCTCCGCGAACTCCCCGCTCCTGACCGCCCCCGGTTATATCAGGATTAATCTTAATTTTCTTATTGACGTAAATGAATCCCACTCCCTTGGGCCCATGAAATTTATGAGCGGAGGCATTCAAAAAATGAATATTCAGATTCTGCAGATCAAAAGGATAGTGCCCCATGGTCTGCACGGTATCGCTATGCAATATGGCGCCATGCTTTTCGCAAAGCTCACTCACCGTTTTCAGGGGTAGCAAATTCGCAATCTCATTATTGCCATGCATCAGTGTAACAAAAGACTTCTCATTAGAAGCAAGCAAGTTCTCCAAATCACTCAAATCGACATCACCATTACTGTGCAACTTCACCAAACTCAATTTCAGACCATGTTGCTTCGACATAACTTCTGCCGTTTTAATGACGGCACTATGTTCAATAGCCGAAGTAATTATATGCTTGCAACCCAAATCATGAATGGCTGCATGCATGGCTAAATTATCGGCTTCGGTTCCACCACTCGTAAAGAAAATTTCAGCAGGCGAACAATTTAAATGCTTTGCAATGGTGCGCCTCGATTGCTCAAGCGCTGATTTTGTTTTCCTTCCGAAAGCGTGCGAAGAAGACGGGTTGCCGAAAAACTCAGTCAAATAAGGAAGCATGGCCTGAGCTACTTCCGGCAAAACCGGCGTGGTTGCGGCATTATCGAGATACACATTCATATTCGCGAGGTTCGAAAGGACATTGCTTTCGAAAGTCAAATTTCTGAAAAAAACGGACTAAACTATCAAATCTTGTCAAATTCCTGCCACTTCCAGAACGGCTTTGATGACTTCATCCGCCAGAGCATCTGCCTTTTCACGATTGGTATGCTCTGCAATTACACGAACTATTGGCTCTGTATTGCTCTTTCGGAGATGAACCCATCCATCTTGAAAATCGAATTTCACGCCATCAATTGTATTGATTTCGGCATTGGGATAAAGCATTTGCACCTTCCCGAGAATTGCATCCACATCCACTCCCTCTTTCAGTTCAATTTTATTCTTCGAAATTTCGTAGCGAGGGTAGCTATCGCGGAGGGCTGTCATCGTCAGTTTCTTCTTAGCAAAATGGGTCAGAAAAAGGGCAAGTCCGGCCAATGCATCTCGACCGTAATGGGTATCAGGATAGATTATACCGCCATTTCCTTCGCCTCCAATAGTTGCGCCGGTTTGCTTCATGGCCGATACGACGTTCACTTCTCCCACCGCTGATGCAGTATATGTTCCCCCATGAAGATTAGTCACATCGCGTAGTGCTCTCGTACTCGACAAATTTGAAACCGTGTTACCCGGGTTGTGAGAGAGAACATAATCTGCAACTGCTACTAAGGTATACTCCTCTCCGAAAACAGAACCATCCTCACAAACGAAAGCCAAGCGATCCACGTCAGGGTCAACGACTATACCCATGTGGCATTGCGTCTGACGAACCAACTCCGAGAGATCCTTCAGGTGTTCGGGCAAGGGTTCCGGATTGTGTGGGAAGTGGCCATTGGGTTCACAATGAATGGTCTCAATTTGCTTTACACCCAAGGCCCTTAGCAAGGCAGGCACGAAAACACCTCCGCTGCTGTTGACGGCGTCTACTGCAACACGCAAATTAGCAGCTTCGATTGCAGTTTTGTCAACTAATTTTAGCTGTAAAATATGATTGATGTGGTAATCAAGGTAGCTTGTTTCACTAACAGAACCTAACGCGTGAACATCCGCAAATACCACTTCACCGGAAGAAGCCAAACGAAGGACTTCAGCACCCTCATCGGCGGAAATAAATTCTCCCTTTTCATTAAGCAACTTCAAAGCGTTCCATTGGATTGGATTGTGACTAGCTGTCAGAATGATTCCTGCATGCGCCCCTTCATTTGGAACAGCAACTTCAACGGTCGGTGTGGTACTGAGGCCAACGTCAACGACATCTGCTCCCATACCGACGAGGGTGTTGCACACCAGCGCGTTGATCATATTGCCACTAATTCGAGCATCGCGACCAACTACTACCTTTATTTTCGAAGCGTTGTTTTTTCGCTGGATTAAAGCACAAAACGCCGAGGTGAATTTGACGACGTCAATAGGAGTCAGACCTTCATTTTCATGCCCACCAATGGTGCCACGTATACCCGAGATAGATTTTATAAGAGTCACTTGTATTCGAATTTGATTGCGCAAAGTAAGCGGTTCGATTACGAAATGAAATGGCATTCTTTCAACACTACTTTTGGTATTGGATATGAACTACCTGGCACACTCATTTCTTTCTTTTTCCAGTGAACCAATTCTCTTCGGGCAATTCATTGCTGACGACATCAAAGGAAACAAGTGGCAGCTTCACGAAAAAGAGGTCCAGCATGGAATACTGCTTCACCGTTTTGTCGACGATTACACCGACACACATCCACTTTTACTGAACCTCAAAAGGAGACTTCACCCTTCACTAGGCAAGTTTTCCGGGGTCGTGTTAGATGTAATTTTCGACCATGTCCTTTCGCTTAAATGGCAGGATTACTCAAAGCATCCGCGGGAAGAATGGATTGATTCAACCTACACCCTGCTTCAAAACCGCCTCGATAACATGACGGAAAGAAGGCGTTTTATTGCCGAAAAAATGATTGAGAAGGACTGGATGAATATGTATATGACTCGCGAAGGCACTTCCGAAATCCTCAATCAAATGGCAAAACGAATACCCTATGCAAACCCATTGAAAGATTCATTTCAAGTCTATTTATCACATGAAATACACATCATTTCCACATTTGATGAATTTTTTCCTCAAATCCTTTCAGCTACAAAGGACAAATTAGATATTTTTGCCGCCTAACCGAAAGTTGAACTTTAAGCACCCGATTGGAAGAGTCTCTCTTATGAAGTCGTGTTTTGTAAAAAAATGGATTGCGTTTGCTGCTTTGCTTGCCATTCAGACGGCAGCGATGGCAGGCACTATCATGCTTGAAGGTCGTTACCAGCAACGCAACATTTTTGTTATCAACGCAGCTTCATCCGATGGCATCGGATATTGTATTTATGAAGTGCTCGTAAACGGACTTGTGACAACCGATGAAATCAACACACAAGCCTTTGAAATCGATTTGACCATTTACGGTCTTAAAACAGGTGACCCTGTCAACATACTTATTAAGCATAAAGATGGATGCACTCCTAAAATTCTCAATCCGGGAGCATTAGAACCTTCGCCATCTTTCGTTTGCACTTCGATTACATGTGGCATAAACGGCGCACTCACATGGGAAACCACAGGTGAGATGGGCAAAATACCCTTCATAGTTCAGCAATTCAAGTGGAATCGTTGGGTGAACATTGGAGAGGTCTTAGGCAATGGCACCAATGTGAAGAACGTCTATCGTTTTCAGACACAGCTTACCAGTGGCTTGAATAAATTTCGCATTGTCCAAAAGAGTTTTGAAGGTGACTTGAGAAAGTCTTCCGTTTGTGAAGTCACCAGCA
>JBIKSC010000029.1:0-17048 GCA_044348775.1 Flavobacteriales bacterium
ACTGCATCCGCGCAGATTTCAACCATACCCGGATTTACCATGTAGTCCATATCGTTGCAATCGGAGTTGGAATAGTAGCCGTCCATGTCGAAATCAATAGGACCCTCGTTGCAACCCTCATCAACGAGGATGTTGCAATTGTTATCGATGCTATCACCACAGATTTCTATGGCGTTGGGGTTGATACTTGCGTCGTTATCGTTGCAGTCGAAAACACCCACGAAGCCATCGTTGTCGTTGTCGGTTTCGCCACCACAACCTTCATCGATTGCGCCATCGCAGTTATTATCTGCGAAGTCGCCACAGAGCTCAGGCATGCCTGGATTCGTGTACGGGTCGTTGTCGTTGCAGTCTTCCTCACCCGCGTAACCATCCATGTCGGCATCGTTGCTTCCGCCTCCACCGCCGCCGGCGAAGTTAACCATGACCGTGTTGCCGGTATTGGCGTAAATCATTTGATCCACGCAGATTACAAACCCACAATTGGGCGAAGTCTGTGCGCAAACGGTAAGCATAGCAGCTTCGCCGCTTACAGGCAGCATAGCGTCATAAACACCGATTGCGCCGGCCATTTGAAACGTCACATTCGTTGCGACAGAAGAATCTTCACCGGAGTAGAAGGAACCTGAAACAGACTCAATGCCGCATACAGGGTCCAGACCACTGATGATAACGTTCACGTACGTTCCTTGCGCAGCGCCATGGAAAGCAGTAAGGCAAAGGGTAAAAAGAGCAAGTAGAATTTTTTTCACGTGCAGTGCATTTTTGGTTTGTGGGCCGAATATAGAATGGATTACTTTTGCCGCCCAACCAAAAGGTTGGGCATTGTTGGAAAGCACGTGTTAATGGTGACTAGTTACTAGTGACTAATTACTAATGACTAATGACTAATGATAAGGGGTATGTTTTTTTCATTAGTCAATAGTCATTAGTCACTATTTAAAGGAGAGGTGTCAGAGTGGTCGATCGAGCACGCTTGGAAAGCGTGTGTACTGAAAGGTACCGCGGGTTCGAATCCCGCCCTCTCCGCCAGGTCAAATTCGCAGGTATGCGCAAAACACAGAAAAGGCCCGTAAACACTGCGTTTGCGGGCCTTTTTTGTTTTTGGCCGTTTTAGACAAAATGCGCAGAAAAGCGCATAAAATGACCCCAAATCGTGCGCGAATCGTGCGCGGGTTTTGAAGCCGCGGGATGAAAAAAATTAAGCCCCATTGAAGACTGGAATATGCCTTTCAAGAAAAAATGGATTTCAAATGCTTAATTGTTTGACCGGCACTCTAATGACATCTTCTCAGTTTTTGCTTAAATAATCTGCTGAAGTATTGGGGTTATTCAAATCATAATGAGTAAGCAATTTCACTCACAGATTGATTTGTCTGCAACAGGAAGCTTCTAGGCAAGTTCATTTCTTCTCGCAACCGATGAAACGACAGAAGATAGCCTTCATACGACGGAATTTCTTGAGAAGCGTGGGGGATGTGCAGTATCATAGTGCGATAGTCTTCGACTTTCTGTTTAAGCTCTTTTCAAAATAATAGGGTCATAATCCGACTCTCGCCAATGTGGTTCTGCGGCTATGACCATGGGGTTGCCTTGTGTATTGCATAGCGTGCCTCCAAACGGTGGACGAGTGCTATCACATTCGCCATTTGCTTCGAAGTAGAAACAGTCATTGGGGCCGAATACAAGGCACAATCGTGCTTCTTTATTGTGCTTTTGCTCGAGGTCGGTTTTCACATTGCGTGCAACCTGCTTGAGTTGAGTGCGCATGGCTTCGGAGTGTATGACATCGAGCGCGGAGTGCTTTTCTTCGTCAAGGCGGACGGTGATTCCGGGAAGTTCGCCCTGATCGTGTTCATAGCTGAACACAATCGGGATTTGCATGTAAATGCCGGGAAACATTCGGTGCACGATATACGGAAAGCGTCCGTAGTTCTCCTGAAATGTGCCTTGGTTTTTAAGTTCAGTTTCCATAGTTGATGTTTTTTTTAAGTGAGACATGGTGTTTAGATGAGGGTAATCCGCGCGATTCAATGACTTCATTGAGTTGCGATAAACACCGCAGCTTCGAGCCGACAATGCCTGCGGATGCGTACATGCGACGATAGTCTTCGAGTAGTTTGCGGTCGCTCATAGCGGCGAACTTCTGCGCGCGCTCGGCGTATTCTTCTTCTTGATTAATAGGTGCCAACATGATTTTCGAATTAATGAGTTTTAGGTTTGGGTTTGTCTTTTACTATGTAAACACCTTCCTGATTGCGCCGGATACCGCTTATATAGAGAGGCAGCGATCCTTTCATCTCCCACAGGTCAAACGTTTGCCAGTGAGAGGGAATAGGCGGAAAAACGAGCGTGTATTCCGCCCTTTCGTATTTCTTCAGCTTGCGAAAGGCCGGCCAGATGCTCACGTCATACCAGGCTTCCATTCGAAGACATTCGCCTGTTTCGGGATTGCGTACAAATGTTTCGCGGTGAATACTGTAACAGTCAACATGTGCTTCAGGATCGATGTCACCGGGTATGGGGAAACCGTCTACACCGACAATCACTATAGTTGGTTCGTTCGTCTCAGGCCAAACATGCGGTTTGACTTGTGATTTTGTCTTGGGTTGTTTAGTTGTCATGGGTGTCTTTTTTTTATGCTTCGATGAGTTCGGGTGAGGTGGTTGTCTTGTACTTGCGTATGCGCTCCTGAATTGCTTCGGGTAGTTCATTCTTTGCAGTCGATGATGAGTTTTTGATTTTCCGAAATATGTAAGCAGCGAACCAATAACCGCCGTTGGGTTTTTTATAGGAGCACTGGCAGGTATAGCAAGTGGTGTTCGGATTCGTGCCGGGAATGCCTACATCAACGATGGTCGATCCGCAGCACGGGTTGCGAGTGAAGCCTTTTACCGTAAATACTTCACCGTTACGAACCAGTTTGTTTGTGTGGTCTTTGATGCAGATAATCTCATCGCCGACCTTGAATGTTATATTTTTCATGGGATTGTGAGTTTGATTCAAATCACGGCCAAGCCATTGTAACGTAATTACAATGACCTGGACCGCTTAATGATGTTAGTTGAATAGAGTGGATTGAATGGACTTAACGAGCGCCGAGTCGATGGCCTCCCAGGGTAGATCAGCCTTGCCAAAGTGCCCTCCTGCAGCTGTTCGACCGTAAATAGGTCGTTTCAATTCAAGCGTGCGAATAATGCCATTGGGCGTTAGGTCGAAGTGCGCGCGCACGGCCTGTTCCAATTGCTCCTGCGTAAATCGGTTGTCCGACCCGCAATCGACGTATACCGAAGTAGGCTCGGCCACGCCAATGGCATACGACAGTTGCACGGTGCACTCTTTCAATTGAGCGGCCTCAAGCAAATGTTTGGCGATGTACCGCGCCGCATAGGCTGCACTGCGGTCGACCTTGCTAGGGTCTTTGCCGGAAAACGCGCCGCCGCCATGCGGACAACGCCCCCCGTAAGTGTCTACAATAATCTTGCGTCCCGTGAGACCGGTGTCGCAATACGGACCGCCGATCACGAAACTCCCCGATGGGTTCACAAGCAACCGACCGGTATGTCGAATATTATATTCGGCTAAAATCGGTTGCACCACTTCTCGCAGCAGCGCCTCCCGAATTTCATGTTGATAGATGTCGGGCGTGTGTTGTGTAGAAATCACAATCGTATCAACTGCGATATGCTGGCAGGGACCGTCATAAAGCACACTCACCTGTGCCTTTGCATCGGGGCGTAGCCAGGGTAGCGAACCGCTGTGACGCAACGATTGCAGACGGTCGATGATACGGTGGGAAAGCGCGATAGGCAAGGGCAGGAGCTCCTGCGTTTCGCTGCTCGCATAGCCAAACATGAGGCCTTGGTCGCCCGCGCCGCCATCGGCCACGCTGGCGTTGATTTCCGGACTCTGCTGATGTAACGCGTTTCGGAACTCTGCCTTGTGCAGATTGAAGCCGACAGCATCATCGTCGTAGCCTATGCGTTCGAGCACTTGTCGCGCAATCGATACCGCATCGACCGAAGCATGTGAAGTAATCTCACCGGCGATGACGCAAAGGCCGGCTGTGATGAGTACCTCGCACGCCACTTTGGCGTTGGGGTCTTGTTCGAGGTAGGCATCCAGAATTGCATCTGAGATTTGATCCGCTACCTTGTCGGGGTGTCCTTCTGACACCGATTCTGAAGTGAAAATATAGGACATTACAAATGGGGTGTTGGTTACACGTTCATTTGCATTGCCGAAAAATGTTTGGGAAGATGTCCGTTTATTGTGGCCTCGCCCGCATCATTTTACCACCGTGGTGTGTCGCCACTCGGTTGGTGCCCATTAAAGGGCTCGAAATGCGCTGCAAACATACAACGTCCTTTTTATTTGTCAAGAGGTGTGAACCAAATTGTCGGGATTTTTTCTAAGTGCTTGAATTTTAGAATGTGATTTGTCTTGTTCTATTTCCGTTTGTCTGTCGGTTACTAAAAGAGAACTCGGTTGATGATAGCAGGTATGTCAGAAATCTTTGTGTTCTCGGTGCCTTTGCGGTTTTTACAATCAATATTTTCCGTTCAAACGTATTATTATTTACATTTGAATATGACTAAGATTCAACTGCAGACCGAGATTCAAAAAGTGTTGGATAGCGTTCCTGAAAGTGTTTTGGAGGACATTCTGGCTTTTTTGAAAGAACTTCAAAACCAACCTAGCGATAAGGTAAGGCTCACGAATAACCTGCGTCAAATTCTTGCAGAGGACAAATCGTTGTTGGAAAAACTCGCTCAATGATTAATCTCGAGGAAGTATTGAGTATTCACGCAATACTCATTGAGAGGTTTGGAGGCACCACTGGTGTTCGCGACCAAGGGGCTTTGGAGGCAGCCATTCATAGACCCTTTGCAACTTTTGATCACCAGGATTTATACCCTACGGTTACCGATAAGGCTGCGGCATTGTTTGAAAGCATCATCATCAATCATCCTTTCCTGGATGGAAATAAAAGAACTGCCTATGTGCTGATGCGTCTGCTGCTGATGAATAACGGAAACGATATTGATGCCACAGAAGACGATAAATATTCCATGGTAATCTCAGCAAGCAAAGGAGAGTTTAGATTCGAAGATATTCGCAGTTGGATTCAAGTGCGATTACGTAACATATGAGAATTAAGCGGTAATTTGGTTACTAGGCACTTGAGGTATGTGCTAATTACTAAGCATAAATTACGGCGAGGGACGGAGTTTCGTGGATGACAGGAGTGCCAGAAATCTTTGCGTTCACGGCGCCGTTGCGGTTAAATAATTACTCATTGCTGGATTAGAACCTACCTTTGCCGCCACTCATGTACTCAATACGGGTTGTTTGGTTGTGCTGGATGTTTGCATCTTGTTTTGCCTCAATGGAAGGCCAGACGGTCGTTGCATTTCAAGGGGCGGAGCCGGGCGATACGTGGTCATACACAGCCTCCGGTGCATCTGCTATTGGTCAAGCCGAAGCCGAGTCTGCAGACAATTACACGAGCGGAACGCAATCGATCGTGATGGGTGGCTTGTCGGGCGGCGGAAGTTGCCTGAGCGGTGGTTCGGGCAATGGGACGTCGATAGCGAACATCCTTACTTTTTCCGATGTCGACATCAGCACCTCCACGAATTTCACACGCGAGTTAACGTTCAACTACGGCAATCGATTTCCCGAGTGCGGGGGTACCGGCTTTGATGCAGGTGAGGACCTCGTGTTCACGCCGATATTCAACGGCGTTCTTCAACCTTCTCTGGTAGTTTTAATCGGGTCGAACAATACCACGCTCGATATCCAAAGCAACGACTATGTGTATTCCATTCCGCCTTGCGTAACAAGCTTTGCGTTTCAGCTCCAGATCAATCTGAACCGCGACGATGAATTCCTCTTCGTCGACGACGTTTCTTTGTCCACACCCGGATTCAACGCACCGCCGGTCCTCGAATGCTGGGAAACACAGACGTTCAATGGCACCACGGGTACGTGCGAAGTAACCGGCACACAGCCGCTGCCGCCTGTGCTGGAATGTTGGCAATCGACCTCTTTCAATACATCTACCTGTTCTTGGGATATTAGTGGAACGCAGCCAACGCAGCCAACCGCGTTGAACTGCTGGGACGATTATCAGCTCGATGCCACGCTATGCCAATGGGTGAACGTTGGCGCACAACCGTTGCAACCGCCCAACGTGAATTGCTGGGACAACTATCAGTTCGATGCTACTGTGTGCGCATGGGTGAATCAAGCATCACAACCTCAGCAACCTGCATCGACACATTGCTGGGATGTGTTTGTATTCGACGAGGCGACCTGTCAGTGGGACAACACCGGCACACAGCCAATTCAACCCACGAATATTGCCTGCGGTCTTACTGCGGTATTCAACGAAACAACTTGCGTATGGGATTTAATCCCTACAACTCCCGAGCCCACACCAACGAATTGCTGGGACGATTTTAACTTCAATACAACCCTGTGCAGTTGGGAGAACATCGGCACCCAACCGCAAGAACCGCAAGTTGCCTGCTATGAAACGGCTGTATTCAACACCACCACATGCTCTTGGGATGTGCTCGGCACGCAGCCCGTTGCGCCCGCTATTGCTTGCTATGAAACAGCAACTTTCGACGAGGTAACTTGCAGTTGGGAAGTCACTGGCACGCAATCGGAACAACCGATCCTCGCGTGTTGGCAATCGGCCTCGTTCAACAACGCGAGTTGCGCTTGGGACGTTTTCGGTGTTCCCTTCACCATCGAAATTTCTCCTTTTTCTCTATCCGATTTTGCTCCATGGTCGACTACGTTTTCGCTGCTGGCAACGAACGAAGTGGCTTCCTTCGAGTGGGTGTTGGACGATGAGCTTGTATTCACCAACGAAACGTTTGATTATACGTTTACCGAAGCAGGTCAGTATTCCGTTTACGTTTCTGCCGTCAGCATGGGGGGCTGTGAGGCTATTGACACGTTGGCAATAACCCTTCAGCCCAACGAATCAAATCTCATTATCCCCGGTTGCTTTACCCCCAATTTCGATGGTATCAATGATTTGTTTACCGTGGTGGCCGAGAATCTCGCCACGTTCGAGATGCTCATCTACAACCGTTGGGGAGAACTTCTTTTTCAGACAAGTTCTATCGATCCCGGTTGGTTAGGATTTAGCGACAATGGCTTCAGTTATCCTGATGGCGTCTATGACTACAGGATAAACGCAACCGGCAAGGATGGACAGGTGTATGAACGGTCGGGGAGTGTGACGCTCATTCGATAAGTGCTACTATTTAACGGCAGAGGCGCAAAGGGACGCAAACATTATATTAGTTTAAATCTCTGCGCCTCTCTGCGCTTCTGGGGTTAAAACCTTAAAACAGCACCAAAACTGTGACTTTTCAAGAGAACGATAGCTTCATTACGCTGTCGTGAATCAGGCTGAAGTTCATTGATTCGGTGGGGGCTGAACTGTCTATGCATTACATCCCTGAAAACAATGGCGCCGGAGTGTGCCAAATTCCGCTGGACCGAGAATTTGTGTTTAGCAAATAGTGTATTCGTGGCTTATCAAAGTGCGCTTTTATGTTGGGCCTGTAACATGATTAAGTCCGCATTGTAGGATGAGCTGTATACGTCAAAAAACGCAATCTTGAATCGTTTGAGTCGGAAAATTTAATCAACACCCCTCATCGATTTCGAATGGAATTAAATTATACACATGTTCATTTTTTCTGCCGGATTTTTTAGGATTTAGTTCTGGCTCGATTCAACATTTGCAGAACTGAAACGAATTCACTTGATTACCCACGAGTAACGACGCGCATGCGTTTTCAGGGCTGTTGTATGGTGCGTTTGAACGACTAGAAAGTAAGCACAGCTTTCGATTGCGCACACACAGCGACAACATTCAAGGCTTAAACTGCCCCCTGCGGAAATACAAAACGACGAGTGAACCCGAATGGGTTTGGTTCAACTGTTCAAACAGCTTGACATGGCCTTGTATTTCCTGAATAGAAGCTTTATTTTAATTATATACCTTAAACAAATGACCACGAAAAACACAATTGCCATCGCTAAGCGGCCCCAGCCCAAGAAGGAACTCGAACTGCTCGAAGTAGAGCTCAAGCGGATTGAAGTGCAGGAACGCCTGCGCGGTATGGAACACAACCAATCCTTCCGTCCCAAAAGCGAGGAGGATCGACTCAACCTCGAGAAAATCAGTACGCTCAACTTTCTGCTTATGGCAGCCGTAGTCGACAACGAACGAACGCTTATAGGTAGTGAGCCCGTTTACCGCGCAGTATACAGTGGCTTTGAAGAGGAAGTCATCCGGCACAAGGTGCTCGAGATTGTGGGCAGGTTGTGAGATTATTTCTGTTGTTAGTTCTCATTATGATTCGGTTGGAGTTTTGAAACCAGTATGAGTCGAAATCATGCCAAGTACTTCCTTGTTATTTCTTTACATTCGTCCCATGAAATTCGGTTTCCGCATTCCTAATCTCAATAAGCGTATAGCTGCTCGTACTTCGGTGAAGCGTGCAGTTCAGAATAGCTTGGGCTTGAAAGCACCTAGGGGTATGGGTTGGATTACTAATCCCCAGCGTGCAGCCTACAACCGTGTGTACAATCGGACTAGTAAGGGCTGTATGTTTGTTTGGCTTGTAGGGTTGGGGCTATTGGGGACAGGCTATTGGATGCTGAGGTTTGGGGAGTGGTGGTGAGAATAATTACGGATTACGAATTACGGATTACGGATGACGGGTGGAGCTTGTGGTAAGTACTAATTACTCATCACGAAGTACGGTGAAGGTATAGATTTTTGTGGATGGCAGGCGTGCCGATACGCTTTGCGTTATCTGCGCCTCTGCGGTGAGATTGATTTCGAATCACGAATGAGAAACTAGTCTATAAACGCCCCCTATTTCAAGTACTTATCCAAGAACTGCTCTTGTTCCCACAACACGTGGAAGATGTTTTCCTTGGCGGCATAGCCATGACTTTCCTTGGGCAGGATGACCATGCGTGCGTTTCCTCCCAATCCTTTGATGGCCTGGAAATACCGTTCGGTTTGCAGGGTGAAGGTGCCGGGGTTGTTGTCGGCCTCGCCATGAATCAACAGCAGCGGTTTGTCCATCATGTTGGCCGTGAAGAAGGGCGACATGCCTCCATAAATCTCGGGCACATCCCAGAAATTGCGTTGCTCCGACTGGAATCCAAAGGGTGTGAGCGTTCGGTTGTATGCACCGCTGCGCGCAATGCCACAGGCAAAATCTTCGGAGTGTGTGAGCAGGTTGGCGGTCATAAAGGCGCCATAGGAATGTCCGCCAACGGCTACTTTAGTTCGGTCGATATACCCAAGCGCATCAACCGCGTCAATAGCGGCGCGACCATTGGCAACGAGCTGCTTGATGAAGCTATTGTTTGGCTCCTCAGTGCCTTCACCTATAATAGGAAACGAGGCGTCATCGAGCACGGCATATCCTTTCGTTACCCAATAGACGAATGAACCGTAGTAAGGAAAGGTAAACTCGTTGGGATTCTGTTTGCTTTGCCCGGCACTGCTCTTGTCTTTGAATTCTTCGGGGTAAGCCCAAATCAACAAGGGCAATTTAGGTTTCGCGTTCTTGTCGTAACCTACGGGCAAGTAGAGCGTGCCCGATAAATCTACACCGTCATCTCGTTTATACTTGACAACCTGCTTCTCGACCGATGCAATCGACTCGAAAGGGTTTTTGGATGTGGTGAGGCGCTCGGTGCAATTGTTTTTTATAGCCAGTGTATAATAATCGGGATAATCGGTTTTGCTCTGCAACTGCACAAGGTAAATGCCTTTCTTGGCATCCATCACATCCAGTAAATCGATTTTTTTATCGGTGAACGTGGACTGGTAAATACGCTTCGTTTTCAAGCTGGTTAAATCGAATTCATCGATGAAGGGGAACTGTCCCTTCTCTGAATATCCGTCACCAAACAGCATCAGTTTGTTATTCGTTACCGTGAGCACGTAGGTTCCATATTTCCCTTTGCTTTGCTGGTAAACGCCGGGGTCACCATAGGCATCCTGGCTGTTGCGGTCGACAATGATCTTGGAGGAGTTATCGGCGAGATTCACTAGATACGTTTTTTCATTACGTGTGTCGTACCACGAGTCCATCACGATTATGAATCCTTTATCGGAAAAAAGCACATCGCTGAAGCGCTGCTTTACCTTCATAATCGATACTGGCGCGGCTTCAAAGGGGGCATCCCAGCTGAAGAGCTCATCGCGGTATTCGACTGCTTGTGCGGGATTACCGCCATCCAGAGCTTCCACATACATCAGCGAATGCGCTGAGTCATCGCGCCACGACATGTTGCGCTTGCCCGTGCGCACAGCCTCAAAGCCTTTGGGCATAATTTCCACGAGTGGAATAGCATTCACCTCTTTTACCAATGCTCCGGCCGACGTGTATACCTTCTGCGACATAGGGAATCGGCTGTAAGGAACGAGGTAGGAGAAAGGGCGTTGAATGGTTGTTACCAGCACATAGGTGCCATCGGGTGAATACGAAGTGCCGATGATTAAATCGGTCGGTAAGAAATTACTCACTTCGCCCGATAGCTTCACCTGCTTTATCTCGCACGCCACAATGGTTTCAAAGTTTTTCTCATCTGTCGGGTTTTTAAGCAAATCCTGAAACGTTCTGTTCTGCGATGCTTTTCCTTCGGCTACCGAAACGGTGGGGCCTTTGGGAAGTTCTTTCTTGGGGTCTATCAACTTCGCGCGATTAGCGGGAACCGTGCGGACCAGGAGTGATTGGCCATCGGGTGCCCACATGTAGGGCATGCCTGCGTTTGCGTTGAGTTTCAGATTGCTCAGCGGCTTGGCTTCTTGGGTGGCCACATCCACTACCCACAGACTGAGCCCATCATCATCGATGTTTACAAAGGCGATGTGTTGGTCGTTGGGAGACCAGGAAACAAAGGTGATCTTGGCTTTTTTAGGCAGATTCTTAACTTGCTCCGGTGTCGCTTTCGCATCCAACAGCTTGCGCAGCTTGAGGTTGGTTACGTAGGATTGGGTAGAAGAAATATTGAGTGTTGGATTCACACGTAAACCGCCCAAGCGCAGTTCATCCTGATTCAAGTCTTGCAACGACTTGTAAGTGTCCCTGTAAGAAAACAGCACCATACCTTTTTTGCTGTCGGGCGAAATGGACGGAGGCCTTTCATAATCGGCCAATTCCAAGATCGGCGCTGAGGGTTGTTGAAAGAGCAATTCTTCTTGAGTGTATGCTTGAATGGTACTAGCCAACAGGGCAATGAGGATGGAGAAGCGCATGGGGATTTTTTTGCGAATATAGGAGGGAGGTGTAAGGTGTAAGGGGAGAGGTTTTGGAAAGTACTAATGACGAAGTACTAAGTGCGGGAAAGGGGTGTAGTTTCTTGGTTGACAGGTGGGCTTATATCCGCTACCTTCTTTGAGCCTTTGCCAAAAAATAAAACTCAAAACGACGGTGGTCAGCTATCTCTCTTGTTGAAAATTATTTTACGACATAGCGCGTGCAAACTCTATACTTATTACCTAAGATAGCAGTCCGAAATTTCATTCTATTTGCCTCGCGCCATTCAATATCAGCAATGCTATCCCAATCAGCCGGGTTTTCAATTTTGGCGAGATCGCATCGTCACACTCGAGAATTTTGGTATGCGCTGGTGTTTCGCAATATATGGACCGGTCAACGATAAGCATGCTAAAGAAATACTGGACATAGCTGTTACTAGGGCCATGATATTGACCTACTATGCTAGTTCATCGAAGCGCGAACTACCTGAAATGTTATCTGCTGCGATGAACTTCATAAATGAGGATTTGATAGAATGTAAGGAGCGTGAGAACATCAATATATTTTATGGAATCGGTATCGCCATTACGGTGGTCAGCTCTGCAGGACGCATGGCATACGCGCAAGGCGGTGACGCAATTGTCATGTTATGCCATCAACAACATCGTCGCGCACAGCTGAGATCTGACGTAAGTGAGTTCAACGACTATAACTCGATAAATAAAATGCAGCAGCGTAGAAATTTCGGGACTTATAGGGCCTGGAGTGGATATGTCTCTCCCGAGTTTCAGCTCGAGCCGGGCGACGTTTGGTTTATCTCCACCGAAGCGAATTTTCTGCACATGCACGATCAAGTGCCCGACGAATTAGTATACGAGCTGAATGATAATCCTCAAGCGTATTTTGAGTTCATTAAGCAGCTCTATAACGATTCCGGTTTTCAGTACGCAGGTATTTTGGTTGCGGGCAAATACACGCATGAGGAGGTGAACAATATGATTGGCGCAAAAGACCTTCGCACATGGTATGAGTGGAAGGAGCTCGATAAGCAGCTAAGTGAAGATTTACCACAAGGAGTCTTGCGTGTAGGAGAAAAGCCGGGCGCAACTTCCCACCATGCTACTCGCAAGATTGAGCCTACAGTTGACTACACCAACACACAAGGACATGCTAAAATCAGCAAGGCCGACGGTAAGAAACACAAAGAACCATCCTGGTGGGAGCAGTTTAGTAACACGGAGATTTTGTCAATGATGTTCGCCTTTTCGCTGCTATTGCGGGCAGTACTTTGGTTGATGGCCAATTTAAAAGGCGTGAAAAGTTAGAATTAAATTCAGTTTACTACCTCAATATAACCACATGCCCCTTCAACTCGCGCCACTGCGTTTCGCGTGTACCAGGCGCAGGTTGGGGTTTGTAGCGGATTAACCATGACGCGATCTGATCAGGGATGAAAAACTCACCACCAAGAAACGAACCGTCCCAGCCGCGATTGATGTCGAAACTCTGAAAAATAGGCTCGCCCCAGCGATTGAAAATAGTCATCTCGAACTCGTCAATATACTCTCCGACTGCCAGAAAATAATCGTTGACTCCATCGCTGTCGGGGGTGAATGAACTGGGCACATAAATCACGGGATCACAATAGTCTATCACTTGCGCGAACGCCGAAAGTTGACAGCCAACCTCATTGGTAATAAGAACGGTATAGAATCCCGGACGCACTACCGGCAAAATGCGATCTGTGCTACCATCGTTCCAAACGTAAGCACTCCCCGGATTACCCGCATCCAACACTAATTCTTCACCGGGACAAAAGACAAAATCCATGTTCAGCACCGGATTGGGTATGGGATACTCCAACACGGTATACACTCCGGATGCCTGGCATCCCTGCGGACTAACCAGCGTAAGCACATAGTCCCCCGCTTGGCCTACCGTGATGGAAGGCTCCGTCTCCCCCGTATTCCAGAACAGACTACCAGGAATAAGTTCCGGTCCGGAGAGCAACACCGTCTGACCGGTGCAGATGGTATAGGTGCTATCAATATCCAACACAGGCAAAGGATTCACGGTGAGGTTCAGTGTCACAGTGGAATCGCAGCCGGCCAATGTCGTGAATTCCCGCACATAGGTTCCTGATTGAGTATAAGATAATCCGTCAAATAAATATTCTTGTCCATCACAAATGGATTGATTCAATGGAATGTTATACTCCGGCTGAATATTGAGGTTTAGCGTAACCACCGAGTCGCAGCCCGCCGCTGTGGATAGCACCTCAGCATACGAACCGCTCTGGGTATAGGTCTGTCCGTTTACCGACCAGGTATAACTCCCGCAGGCATTGACGGAAATAGAAGTCGCTGCTTCGGTATTGATCACAAGATTCAGGTTGGCTATGCTGTCACACCCTGCGGCATTGAGCGTCTGATAGGTATAGGCACCACTTTGGGTGTAGGTCTGACCGTTCCAGAAATAGCTAACACAGGCGGACGCATCGGTGAAAGAAGAGGTGCTCTGATTGACAATTAAATCGACCGTTACAGTACTATCACAGCCGAGCGCAGAAGTGAGCACGCTCTGATAAGTGCCAGATTGGTTGGCCACTGTGCCATCGGGTAGTGTATAAGATTCGCCCTCGCAGATGTTCACCGACTGCTGAGTAACGGGGTTGGGCAGCACGGTGACCACCGTATCCCAAGATGCATTGCAGCCAATGGCATCGGTCACTGTGATAGTGTAAGTCCCGTTGTTGGCAGCAGTAGCGTTTGGCACGACGGCATTCTGCCCCGTGGCATTGAAGCCGCTTGGCCCCGTCCATGTGAAGGTGACTGCTGGCGGGCTGCTCCACACGGCCGAGAGTGTAATAGACTCACCAATACAAGGCGCATTGAAGTTGAAGAGGGGAGTGTTGATGGGAGAGAAAGGGGTAGTACTCTCGTTGAGCGAGAAGTTAGAAAAAAATCCGCCATCACCGCCATTAGTAGCTCCATGCGCAGTTCCGGACAGCGAATGAAAACCTGCTTGTCCACCTTGTAGCAACACCGTTACATTGGCTCCCAGTGGATTGGTTGATTGTAGCAAGCCGCCGCCACCACCACCACCCGGCCCGTGGCTGTTGTTATTGCCTCCATTCCCACCGGTGATATCAATCGTCAAGTTGCCAGAGACATTGTTCACATCCAAAACTACTGTACCACCTGCCCCGGCTCCTCCGGCTCCATCGCCGGTGGAAGATAAGGCGTCTAAAGAATTTGCCCTAACCGAACCTCCAAGCCCGGCAAGATTGGACGCTCTTAAAATCACTATACCACCACCCGTTGTACCAGGAGTGGCAACACCGTCATTCTGATGGCCGCCACCACCACCGCCACCTAAGAAAACCCTATTATCAACGCCATTGAGAGTAGTCAATTCCGATCCGCCTTCCCCTCCAATCGCCAGATTCGGGCAGCCGCTCCACTGATTGCCACCGCGGCCACCGACACCATAATTTCCTCCTCCTGCACCACCTGAGTTGGTGTCGTTACCACCTCCGCCACCGTTGGCATTCTTACCTCTGCCATTTATATAAGTGTCAGAGAGAATACAGATGCCTTCTCCTTTCCTGCCTCCGAAAGTCGAGGTAATGGCATAGAAATAATCCTGCTGGTTACATGAGAATGGAGCATTGCTGCTGCTTGTCCCGGCTAGAAAACCTTTATCTGATACATCTATATCCCCACTCAAATTCACCGTGCCACTGGCCTCAAACACCAGCACTCCACCCACAGAGCCATTCCATGGCTGGCAGGTGAGTGTTCCTGTCACAGTCATGTCGGTGTACTGAGGTACGGTTATGAGCTGCACGAGTCCGCTAACGGTATAGCTATTAAGCAGGGTGTTTGTAAACTGAATCTCATTGGCATTTACTTCGGCTATTTCTACAAACTCATAATTTCCGGCGTCACCCAGATTGGTGATGTCGCCGAAGGCCGGTGAATTGCTCAAGTCGATGGTGGCGCCTTTCATTTGAATGATAAGGGCGCGATCACCGGCTTCGAAAGGAGCGGCGTTGACCACTGTCACTGAGTTGTTACAGGGGTTGAAGTCTGTGACAGGTGTGTATTCATTGATGATTCCTGAAATAGCGGAAGAACAATTGTTGACCGTCACGTTTACATTGGTCGGTGCGCTCTGGCATGTGCCAACGTTGGCGGTAACCGAGTAAGTGCCGGAGGCGGCTGCAGATGCCACAGGAATGGTAGGATTCTGTTCGTTGCTGGTAAACCCATTTGGGCCTGTCCAACTATATGAAGTTGCTCCTGAGAACGATGCCGTCAGATTGATGGGCTCACCGATACAGACCGTCTGGGGGGGGCCTACTGTTACAACTCCCTGAGTTGATTCACTGAAAGTAATGTCATCAAAATAAGCAAAGCGGCTCTGACTTCCGACAGCAATAGTACCGGGCTGTAGAAGTGAGAAATCAGTCGCAGATAGAATAACAGAACCCATTATAGATACTTCAATCAGGCCTGAACATGTGTCTCGCAAAATCTCAAAACGGGTCCATTGGTCAGGTGCCACCGGATTTGAATATTCAACCGCGAGAAGTGTGTTAACACCATTCACTCTGCTATAGAGATAGTAGCCTGGATTATCTGAATTGCTCGGCATTATTGCGAGTAGATAGTTGTTATTCAAATCCTGAAACTGAAACCAGAAATATGAATCGGCATCTAAATCAATAAGGCTTACTTGGGTATCAAAAGCATAGACCCCAGAGGAACTGGAGAAGTTGTTGGCAGTCATATATCCCACTCCTAGCGCTTGCATTTGAAGGGAATAGAGCCCTGAGCTCACTGGGGCTGTAACAACGGTGGCTGTGCCCACTTGTTCTGTCCAATTCGATAGCGTGCCCGATTCGAAGTCTTCTGACCAAGTCTGAGCCAGAGGTGAAAGTGCGGATAGGCAAATTGCGGCCATCATTACAAACCGCAGAAACTTCTTGTTATTCCTAATCGATGATAAGCTTTTCGGTTTTCCTGGCCAAACGTCCAATTCGTATAGGTTGATTCGTTGGAACATTCAACAAAGTTAGTCTAATCTCACCCTTGTTGTGTAACGGAATAAGATCAAGCTGCGAGTCTTTTTAATTCCCTGAAACATTTTGTTTCTGTGAAATGAAAATTCAGTAGTTAAATGGAATGATCAGCTTCCATTTTTTCATTTAAACGCTAATAGATTTGCGTTGCGCAGCAACCGAGGTGATGATTTGTGGGGTGTTTGATTTAATGGAGATTTAATATGATAAAAAAAAAGAGGTATTACTTCAAAGTAATACCTCCCTTCTGAACTCAAATTAGGAAAATAACAAGCGTATTATTCCCGAATTCTAGTGTCCTTTGGACGCTACGATATGTCTAGGATCAGCATCAATTCCTTCTCCTTCACCGGCAAGATTGCGAGCAGATTTAGCTTTCTCAGCAAGAACACCTTCTCGTTCGCCATAAGACTTACCTGCAACGTTCGATTTTTCGGCATCAACACGCTCTCTTTCACCAAGAGGCTTAACGGCCATTTTGGTTTGTAGTTCTTTGATGACGTTGCTTACTTCATCTTTTGTTTTTCCAACCTTTTTAGAGATTGTTGCCACTAATTCATCCTCTCGACCTTCTGTATAAGTCAGGTCTGAATCGGTAAGTGCGACAAACTTCTGCTTGAGTTCTTTTTTCAAGCCGCTCC
>JBIKSC010000201.1:0-4841 GCA_044348775.1 Flavobacteriales bacterium
GCTGGGTTCACGGCTGTTGCCCTTGGGCGACATGAGCACACTCGGTTCCAACACAAACAAACGCTCACCGGGTGTGCCGGGCGTCCAGAGGGAAAGGTCTTCCGCAGAATGAGCATCGACCTCGGCGGGAGTTACTTCCGTCCAAAGGCTGTCTTCGGTTGCATCGGCCAAGAAACTCTCACTTGCCACGTGCGTCTTCTTCGCGCGGAAAGCCTGTCCGAATACCTGCACGTATTGACCTTCGGTATAGGTCTTCGGCAATTTTTCAAAATACTCTACCGTGCAATACACCCGCTCAGCTCGCTTCGTCTTCTCTTTATAATGCACGAAATATTCTCCCATGGGCAAGGTGTCGCCCATGTAGATCATCATGTCTTCGTTGTTCTTGAAATCTTCGTTGAGCTCGCTGATGTTGCCTCGCTGATTGCGTGAAATGAAATGGCTCTGCCACGTGCTGATCACCGCACCGAGAATTACCATGGCAAAACCTAAGTGGGCCACACTTGCTCCCATCAAATCGAACTTGCCCTTGATAACGCGCCACGCATAATCGGCGTTGGCAACCATGGCAAACACACACGCCCACACCAAGAGAATAAGCGAAAACTCGGCCGCCTCCACCTCTACTGCCCATCCGATGAGGGCCGTAATACCAATCGAAATAAACAAGGCCAACGCAATGCTTCCTGCGAACTTCTTGAACTCCGTTTTCTTATATTTCAAAAACTGTCCGATGGCCACTATAATAAAGAGCAAGAAGGCCAATGGCACTTGTATGCGGTGATACACATCGAATCGCTCTTTATCGGCCGGTGCTGAAAACTGGTGGTCGGCCAAACGTTTGAACACTTCCCAGTCGGTCGACTGATGCAGCGACGTGAACATACCTTCAAACGGCGCCAATAGGATGTTGCCGACGTTAACGGATGTCACCACTGTGATGTGCACCGATGAGAGGATCAGAATCAACGCCCCGATGAACATCCAGAACTCGCGGCTCCACAACTCCTCCTCCTCTTCTTGCGGCACACGGAAATGCTTGCGGTAGCCCACAATGAGCATGACGAATGAGGCCAACAAAAAGAGTATCGTTAGAACTGGCACCCAGGTGCCCTCGCCCGGTAAGAGTTTTTCTTGTTCAGCAGCTGCTACCTCGGGGGCTGTCATCAAATTGCCCAGCGCCAATAGGAACAACACACCGCACAGGGCTGCATATCCCATTTGCCAGCGACGATTGGGCACCATGAGATAGGTGCTCCATGCTGTAAAGAACAGCAGATACACCATGAGCTGAGCGAGAATACCGCTGTCTACAAACGAGTGAACTGAGCTATCACCCAACACACCGCTGCGGGTGAGGAACGTCGAATACAATACGAAAATGAATGCGCTGATGTTGAGCAAAAGTGAAGCATACACACTGGTACCCTTGCGCTGATTGATCACCAGCAAGTGCGCACCGGCCACCAACAACAACCATGGAACCAGTGAGGCGTTTTCTACCGGGTCCCATGCCCAGAAACCGCCAAATCCCAACGCTTCGTAAGCCCAGGCACCTCCCATGAGAATACCCGTTCCCAAAATCATCACTCCGAAAAACGCATACGGTATGGCCGGCTTCATCCAGCCCTGAAAATCCTTGCGCCACAAACCCGCGATGGCATAGGCAAATGGAATGATGGTAGATGCAAATCCCAGGAATAGCGTTGGCGGGTGAATGGTCATCCAATAGTTCTGCAACAGCGGATTCAAACCTTTCCCGTCCATGAATGGTTGCAGTGAAAGATAGTCGGCGCGCAAAGTCCACGGCAGCCCAATGTTGCTAGGATGTTCTCTCAGCAGCAAGAACGGATTACTTCCGAATTGAAACTCACCGAAGTAAGTACCGATGAGCATACTGGCCAAGAAGAATTGTACGAGAGCAAGGATGCTCATCACCCAGGGTTCCCACGACTTTGAAGTGCGGAGCAAGAACAACCCGATAACCACATGCCAGAAGGTCCACAACAGGAAGCTTCCCTCCTGCCCTTCCCACATGCAACTGAATACATACTTCATGGGCATCGCATTGTTGAGGTGATCCCAGGCGTATTTGTATTCGTAGAGGTGATTGAACAGGATGTAGAACAATGTTCCGATAACTCCAAAAACACCCACAGCATGCGCGTAGAAACCAATGCGAGCAGGCTTCATCCAGGGGTTACCAATGCCCTCATGCCGGGTGGCGAGGAAGTACGTAATGGCAGTAAATAGAGCGGCTATAAAACTCAGAACGACAAAAAAATTGCCCAGTATACCGGGCCAGATGTGTTCGTTGAGGTATTGAATTTCTTGCATAATCAGTTTTGAAAAAACGTTGTTCGACCCACTCCTACTTATCAGTCTTCAGCTGAAAGTGAGTGCTTTTGATCGTTATACTTACTTGGACACTTCATGAGCATGTGCGACGCATAAAATACGCCATCAGTTCCCATCTTCCCTTCTAATGTAACGTTTTCGCTCATCTCGAGTCCCATGGGTTTTCCTTGCTTATCGCGCAGGTGCACATAGCAGGTTTTGCCTTCGCTATCAATTACATAGAACTTGGTAAGGTCAGCATCGGTGTTGGCGTCATACTCTACCGAGTTTGTCTTGTCGAAAGTGCCTACTACCTTCACTTGCTTATCGCCTTTGGCTGTTGCCTCCGCGAACGTCACGCTGTCCACTGATTTCGTGTAGGTTGAAACGAGAATGGCTGATACTGCAGCAATTAGCACAATCAGCACAATGTGCATTTTCTTCATGACTTACCTCCCTTTTGATCTTTCTCCATACGCGTGACGCGGTTATCGAGTCGCCACAGATAAATCAGCAATCCTATTAATACAATGGCCGCTACTCCTATGACCACCTTGATTTTACCACTCTGATAAAAGTACTCTTCCATGCCCGTTTGAGCAGATGCGGGAAAAACGAACATCAACAAGAAGATGAATGTGAGTGATGTTTTAGCTATGATTTTCATTGTGTTGTTCCAATTTCTGAATACGATAATGCAAACGATAAATCCAATAACCCAGCAGTATAAAACCGGCGCAAGCAGGATAGAATACCGAGCGCAGGGAGCTGTCGAGGTCATATTTCGAGAAAGCAGGGTTGCCGCTCTTGCCCGGGTGCAAGCCTTCGGTGAAGCGAGGCATCACCATGAGCAAAACAACCATCAGCACAAAGGCGAAAATGTTGAAGATGGCAGAAAGGCGAGCGCGCTTATCCTCATCGGGCGTAGAACTACGTAAAATGAAATAAGCCACATACACGAGAAACACGACCATTGCTCCATTGAGCTGTGGGTCGTTTGTCCACCAATCGCCCCAGGTGAATCGTGCCCACAGCGAGCCGGTAACGAGTCCGAGCGCGCAAAACACAAGACCTACAGCGGCAGCAGATGACGCTCTGAGGTCATGATCAAGCTCGATTTTACCTTCCTCCTTGCCCAACGTGCGGATGCTGAAAACAAATCCGATGGTCATGAGCACAAACATGGTGAACCACATGGGCACGTGCCACATGAGGTTGCGAATACTCTCAATGATAATAGGCTGATATGGGAAACCAAAACGTGTAAACTCTTCCTGAAGGACGCTGTATCGGCATTCCGGATTCGCTGTTCCCGGTGCAAAAACAAACCCCTCATGACCAACGGGGGAATCGACGATGATGGTGCCATCTATGTCATTATTAGCGGCAAAGCCAAATCGCTTGGAAGAAATTGTATCGGGCAGAAATACGCTCACAAACACGCGGGAGTCGTCCACAACCTGCAAAATATCGGCGCAATAAACCGCGGAGCTATCGACGGAAACATACACCTTCAATGAACCCTCGGCTTCTTTAAAGTGTGTGCCGTAGCCGGAAAACTCGAAGTCGTTACGGCCGGGATGCAGTTCCGTTGCGCTAACCGCCAATCCGCCCGGCGCCATGGGATGCCACAGGGAGAAAACCGCTGCATAAAGTAATAGAGCAGCACAGAGTATCTTAATCCAATTCTTCATTCCTTGCAATAATACAGGCGTGGTTGGCGCCATCCGATTATTCCCGCCAAAGGTAGGGGAACAGCACGTATGACAGCACAAACGACACAATGTTCAACACCAACAGCACCATTAAGTTCAATCCATTTGCTGTAGCCGACACTCCTTCCAATGCGGCCGTCGAATGTCGCACAATGGTTATGAGGAGCGGCATGATGATCGGGAAACCCAAAATAGCCACCAGCCCCACCCCACCTTCCGATTTGAAAGCGATACCGGCCACAAAGGTAAGAGCCAAACCCAGTCCGGTACTCCCCAGCAATAATCCAAGCAAAAACTGAGACCAATCAACCGAGTCAAGCACATCTGTTCCAAAGAACAACAAAAAGAAAAAGACACTGATGAGATTCAGCACGGCGACAAAGACGGCGTTGTAGATGGCCTTAGACAAGATAATAAATCGAGGGTCTGCCAACGTATAGAGGTAGAGCTGAGTGCCTGCGGTCTCGGTAGAAAATGAACGCTGCATCGCATTGAACGCGGTAAACACTCCTGTAACCCATAGAAGTACACCCCATGTTTTGACTGACTCAATGCGCTGAAAACCAATATAACAAACGAAGACTGTAGCCAGCACATAGAGAATAACCCCTGCCAGCGCGTGCTTTTGACGCCACTCGAGCAACATCTCCTTCTTCAACAGGGCCGACAGGGTATTCATGCGGTCAAAAATACAACCCAACTTGTACACACCCGATTTCTCATAACCTACTGACTGCAAAAAAGTTGATTGAAAAACTTGGCGCATTTTGTAACCTTATGAATGCGTGT
>JBIKSC010000030.1:0-16905 GCA_044348775.1 Flavobacteriales bacterium
GTTGAGGCCAGGGGCTGTGCATTGGTGGAATAGGCTCCGGCCGGACTGTTTTCATCGGCCATCATCCAAATCGAATTGCCTCCGGTATCTTCAAAAACCCAGGCACCATTTGTACCTTGCCCTGCAAAGCCGTTGCTGAAATCTTCGTTGAACACATCGCGGTCAGCACTTACCTGATTGGCAGCGAGTGACAGTGATCCGTCAAAAAGTGAGCGTTCAATTTCCTCGGTAGTAGCAATACGTGGTTTTTCAGCAGGACGCGGCACGGCCGTGCTTATTGATTTATGTTGTCCTAAACCGATAGTGGCGGTCAGCAACATCATTGAAAAAGTAAAAATTTGTTTCATGCAATTGTTGGATTTTTCAGCGGTGAAAATAAGGCATTCTATACCTCTACATACAACGAGGCGGACAAGTTCCCTCACAAATCGAGACAATAAAAAAGCCGCCCCATAAGGAGCGGCTTCTTAAGGTTATACAACCAAGATTATTGTACGGTAACCAACTGCGTAGTTGAAGCATTGGCAGAGCTTACACGAACCGTGTAAACACCTTTTGCCAAAGCAGATACATCCACAGTGGTGTTCATGTTGAAACGCTTAGAATCAACCAATGCACCAACGCTGTCGAATACTTCAACAGAGAAGTTTTCGCGCTGGTTGGTAGCTACAGTCAGTAGTCCGTTTGCAACCGGATTTGGGTAAATGTTTACGCCTTCCAATAAAGTCGCTACTTCATCTTCCACGGACAAGACAGGGTCTACCAATGTAAGTTGAATTGCGTAGGCATTACCATTGCTGTATACAACATCACCAGGAATAAAAATCATGCTTCCATAACCAGGTTGTGGAACAGTAAGATCGTCCAAAACACGAATATCATTCGCGTTAGAGTTGCTATATAGAGCAGCGCTTATATAATATCCGTTCGGATCCAATCTCACAGGATCAGCCATTGGAATTTCAACAAAACCAGCAGCAAGATCTGCTTCAGTCAAGGTGTAAATTTCACTGTTTCCAAGAGGGTTATCAATAACGTCTGCAAAGATGTCTGTAGTGTCATGAACCTGAATCAGAATCTCACCGCCAGCAACGCTTCCATTTGCTAACAAGATACGCACGCTATTCAGATCGGCTGTTTCGAAAATTTCATAGTAGTTCATAACCATGAATTCATCTGCTGCATCCGTGAAGCTGTTTGTTCCAACCGCACCAACAACATCAGTTCCGACTGGGTGAACAGCGAAACCATCCAAGGAATATGTTCCGGTTAGAGCAGAAGTAACTTCGTAATAACGAGCAATTGTGTCGTTCGAAACGTCTCCCTCAGTCGCACTCTGATCACTCGTAACAATGTATTGCAGGTTGTGCAAACCTAAGTCTGTGGCAGCGGGAACATAATCATCAACAAACATGGTATCACCCGGAAGAAGTTCTGCCAATGTGTAGGTGCTGAGAGCACCATCGAGGTCAATACTCACAGTCACGTTCGTCATAGTATCGTAACCCAGGTTCTTTACCAAACAACCAACATTGATCTCATCAGGAATCTGGTTTTGTGGCATAGCACCGTATTCCAATCCAGTACCTGTTGAAGACACATAACCAGAGAAGAGTTTCGCGTCGTGCTGGTATTGCTCATAGATTTGAAAATCATCTATGTACCAAGCATAACCCCAGATACCGGTGAACTGGAGGCGAACCCATACTTGTGAAGCGCCACCAGCAATTTCACTGATGTTAAAGCTGCGCACAGTTGGATTTCCCGGAGACACACCTTGTGTCAACTCACCATCTTCCCAAACACGGTAAACACCAGGCATACCGCTGATGTCCATCAATGGGTCGTCTAATGTTGGGAAAGTACCATCAGTGCTAACGATCAACCATGTTTGCTCATCGTTGAAGCGACGGTACTGAGTTTCGAATTCCAACACTACGAAAGGGTTGGCGGAAAGATCGATTGGAGTAGCCATTGTAATATGAGGCTGCTCGTAAGCCACACCCGCCTGGTTATTAAAACCATCTGAGTTGTACATCGCGTAACCATTGCCCGCAGTAGTACTTTCGATGGCTGGAGTGCCGTATGCACCATCACTCACCAGGCCTGTACCGATTTCGAAATCAGCGTCGAACGTTCCATCGTGCGCAATAATCCAATCTGCCGCATTAGAGAAATCGGAGCTCCATAGGATGTCGCGATTAGCAGATGTTGTGTTGTTGTTGTTTCGGTTTTGAAACTCCTGATACTGCACTTTGCGGGCTGCAGGAGCAATGTTGCTCTGTGCTTGAGCCACTACACAGCTCAGCATAACAAGAGCAAAAGAGTAGATTTTTTTCATGGATGTATGATTTAAAAGGTCAATTAATTGGACGCCAAATATAAAGATTCGCCGTCGATACAATGGTTTTACAAAATCATAAGCTTCTACCCTACTATGCAGGCCGTTTTTCCGCTCTTGCAGCTACCAGGATACTCACCTCGTACAAGAGTAAAATAGGCAGGGAAACCAGAATCTGACTTGTGACATCGGGCGGAGTGATAATAGCAGCAACGATCAAATTCACAACGAACGCATGGCGGCGGTATTTGCGTAAAAAGTCTGCAGTGACTATACCAATACGACTTAGGAAGTAGACCACCACCGGCAACTGAAAAACCAGTCCTGTACCAAAAACCAGCGACGTTGTAAGCTTGAGATAGGAAAGCAAAGTAGGGGTATTTTGAACGTCGGCAAACGTGTAATTCCCCAAGAACTGAATGCTCAATGGTGCGAGCAGATAGTATCCAAAAGCAACTCCGGTAAAAAACAGCAACGACACATAAAAAACGATTCCACGAACCGATTTGGTTTCTTTCTCTTTCAGACCTGGCTTGATAAAGCCCCATAACTGCCATATGATAAATGGAAAAGCGAGAATGATGCCGCCCACCACACAAACCATAATGTCAGCATTCATATTACCGCTCATGGTTGTGCTCTGCAACACCAATCGAGGCGGATCAAGACACAGGCTTTCACCCATTCCAATCGTATGTGACCAATGGCAAAATGCGCGGTACGTTACAAAATCCGGCTTGCGCGGGCCCATGATAATTTCATCGACAACAAAATCATGGTAAACAACGATGAGAATAATGCCGAGTAAAATCGACACGACCGACCAGAATAGGCGGCGTCTCAACTCTTCGAGATGCTCTAAAAACGACATATCCTTTTTCTGCTCGTCAGCCACTAGAAAATTCCCTCCTTGAGTATATCATGCAAATGAATAATGCCCTTGTATTTCGAGTCCTGCATCACGACAAGCGTAGTGATGTTGAATTTTTCCATCAAGTGAAATGCTTCAACGGCCAGAGCGTTGCTTTCAATGGTTTTGGGTGAACGACCCATGATATCGGAGGCCTTTGTTTTGGCCAAATCGTTTTTACCACCCAACATGCGGCGTATATCTCCATCGGTTATTACACCAGCAAGTTTTCCTTTATCGATAACAGCCGTAGCTCCCAAACGCTTGGAGCTAATTTCTACTATTACTTGTTTGATAGAGCTTGAAGGCGTGACCTGAGGAGCAGCGTCCGATCCCAACAAATCATTCACTCGCGTATATAATTTTTTGCCGAGTGCACCTCCCGGGTGTACACGCGCAAAATCGCCGGCGCCAAAACCGCGTTGCTCCATAAGAGCTACCGCGAGCGCGTCGCCCATGGCGAGCTGCAGCGTGGTGCTTACCGTTGGAGCTAAATTATTGGGGCATGCCTCCTGAGCAGTTGGTGTGTGCAACAAATAATCCGAATGCTTGGCAAGAAAACTCTTCTCGTTGCTCACCATGCCAATTAACTTGTTGCCCATGCTTTTCACCAGCGGAGCCAAGACTTTAATCTCCGGAGAATCCCCACTTTTCGAAATACACAACACAACATCATGTTTTTGAATTGTGCCGAGATCGCCATGAATCGCGTCGGCGGCGTGCATGAAAACAGCGGGTTGTCCGGTGCTCACAAGCGTGGCGACTATCTTCTGCGCAATGTTTCCGCTCTTACCTATACCGGTAATGATCAGTCTGCCTTTGCAGCGGAGAACAGTCCGCACTACCTCTTCAAATCGGAAGTCAACAGACTGAGCCAATTGCAAAAGTGCATTCCCTTCTAAACTAAGCGTGCGCTTGGCAGAAGCAAGTACGGTGGATTGTTTGGTGGCCATGAGATAGTGGCGGCAAAGATGCATCGAACAATGATTACATCTGAAAGAAAATTCACGGCACATGCTTGCTTTCAGCCCGTCCATGTCCGTTGAACAAATTGCGTAATTTTCTGTTTTTTTCTTTCACGACATAAGGCCAAAACCAAGTAAAATCAACAGTTTTATAGCGCTTTAAGCCCCGTAAAAAAGATTTTTTTGTTCGCGTTTTCAATGCTACATTCGCTTCCCTTTTTTTCAAACGGGGTGTTAGTCTGGTGTTAATTCTTATCTCCAAACTGCACGAGAGAATGTTTGAGACGCGAGTAACCTGATTGAGTATGCAAACACTTACCGACTTATCGCCGAAAGATGCGCTGAAGCAATTTTTCGGATTCAATAACTTCAAAGGGCTCCAGGAAGGAGTCATAAATTCTGTATTGGAAGGCAACGACACCTTTGTCATCATGCCTACCGGCGGCGGCAAATCGCTGTGCTATCAGCTGCCGGCCATCATGCTTGAGGGAACGGCCATTGTGGTTTCGCCGCTTATCGCCCTCATGAAAAACCAGGTGGATGCCATTCGTGGTTTTTCCGACAGCGATGGCGTGGCCCACTTCATCAACTCTTCGCTGAACAAGACGGAAATCAATCAGGTTAAAAGCGACATCCTCGAAGGAAAGTGCAAGCTGCTCTATGTAGCTCCTGAGTCACTTAATAAAGATGAAAACGTTGAGTTTTTCCGCGGCGTAAAAATCTCGTTCGTAGCCATCGACGAAGCACACTGTATTTCGGAGTGGGGGCACGACTTCCGTCCGGAGTATCGCCGTTTGCGTCCCATCATCGAACAGATTGCTGATTGCCCCATTATGGCTCTCACGGCAACTGCAACGCCGAAGGTGCAGCAAGACATTCAGAAGAACCTCGGCATGTTGAATGCGAAACTGTTCAAAGCTTCCTTCAACCGAGCCAACCTGTATTACGAGATTCGCGCGAAAGCGAATGTTGGAAAGCAGATCATTCAATACATCAAAGCCAACAGCGGCAAGAGTGGCATCATCTATTGCCTCAGCCGCAAGAAAACCGAAGAGATAGCAGAACTGCTGCAAGTGAATGGAATCAAGGCGTTGCCCTACCACGCCGGTATGGATGGCGGCCAGCGAAGCAAAGTGCAGGACAAATTCCTGATGCAAGATGTGGATGTGATATGCGCCACTATCGCTTTCGGTATGGGTATCGACAAGCCCGATGTGCGCTTTGTGATTCACCACGACATTCCGAAGAGTTTGGAGAGCTACTACCAGGAAACCGGACGCGCAGGTCGCGACGGTGGAGAAGGAGTATGTGTGGCATTCTACTCACCGAAAGACATCGAGAAGCTAGAGAAGTTTTTGCAGGGCAAGCCCGTAGCCGAGCAGGAAGTAGGCATGTTGCTGCTTCAGGAAGTCATCGCATACGCTGAAACCTCCATGAGCCGTCGTCAATACTTGCTGCATTATTTTGGTGAAGAGTGGGATCCTGTGAACGGTGAAGGCGCCGGCATGGATGATAACTCACGCTCACCTAAAGAACAGTTTGACGGTAGCGAGCAGGTGGAGATGATTTTGGATTGCATCAGCGAATTCAAAGAGCTACACAAAGCAGGCTTCATCTGTAAAGTCATCGCTGGCGTTAAAAACTCCGAGGTGACCACCTACAAAGGAAACTTGAGCAAGCACTTCGCAGAAGGCAAAGAACACGACGAGAAATACTGGAACGCCATTGTGCGCCAGATGTATGTGCGCGGCCTTGTGATGAAAGAAATAGAAACCTACGGCACACTAAAGATCACCGAAGAAGGCAAGGCCTTCATGAAGAAGCCTCAGCCGTTTATGGTGGTGAAGGAAGTTGAAATTGGTGAAACCGATGACGACGATTTGGTAATACCAAAGCAAGGCGGAGGTGCGGTCGACGAGACGCTCTTCAAAATGCTGAAAGACCTGCGCCAGCGCATAGCCAAGGAGAAAGGCATTCCGCCATACGTGGTAGTGCAGGATCCGGCCATGGAAGAAATGTGTACGCAATACCCCATCACACTCGACGAGATTGCTCAGATAGGTGGTGTAGGAAAAGGCAAAGCACAGAAGTTTGGCAAGCCTTTCATCGAGCTCATTCAAAACTACGTTAATGAAAACGAGATTGAGCGTCCGATTGATTTCGTAGTGAAGTCGACTGGCATCAAGAGCGTACAGAAGGTTCAGATCATACAAAACATCGATAAGCGCATTCCGCTTCCGGACATTGCGAAGGGCCTTGGGAAGAACATGGGCGAGTTGACCACGGAGCTGGAAACCATTGTTTCATCGGGCACGAAGCTCAACATTCAATACTTCATTGACGAAGAGTTGGACGAGGATCAGCAAGACGAAATCATGGAGTATTTCATGCAATCCGAAACCGACGAGATCCGCGCCGCAGAAGAGTATTTCGACGGCGATTATGAAGAGGAGCCGCTGCGATTGATGCGGATTAAGTTTATGTCAGAAGTAGGAAACTAGCATACCGCAGATTCCCTTTAACGAAAATCTCGGCAGCAACGCACTGCGGTGCGTTGCTCAATCATGATTACAGATGACGGATTAGGAATGACGGATTACGCCGAAGGGCCCGTTTTCCGTGAGGTGCAATGTTGCGTTGATTAGCACACGATTTCAATCATGGGAGCATAAAAAATCCGATTTCCATTATCCCGCTCTATTTGAATTGATTAAGTCGGAATTACCGTTTCAAAACCGAAAAATATATAGGGAAATTTCAGGGAAAGAGATGATCTTTCATCAACATAGCTGCCTCAGGACGCGCTGCCGCACGTCGTTACAAATGAGTCACATTGAGGACTCTTACGCCAACTTAGCGAGCAGTGTATTCATACTCACCTTCGCCTCCACAATCTCGCGCACACGGTCGATGCTCACACGCTCTTGCTGCATGCTATCGCGCTCACGGATGGTGACGCAGTTATCGTTCAACGTGTCGTGGTCGATGGTGATGCAATACGGTGTGCCGATAGCGTCTTGTCTGCGGTAGCGACGACCAATAGCGTCTTTCGCATCGTATTGTAGGTTGAAATACAGCTTCAGCTGATCTACAATTTCACGGGCCTTCTCTGGCAACCCGTCTTTATTGAGCAATGGCAAGACTGACACTTTCACGGGTGCCAATGCCGGCGGTATGCGCAACACGACACGCTCGGATCCGTCTTCCAACGTTTCTTCGGTGTATGCGTAGGTTAGCGTTGCAAGGAACATACGATCGAGACCAATCGAAGTTTCGATGACATAAGGCACATAGCTTTCACCGCTTTCTGTTTCGTGGTAGCGCAGTTTTTTGCCCGAGAATTTCTCGTGGTTGCCCAAGTCGAAATCGGTGCGTGAGTGAATACCCTCGAGCTCTTTGAAGCCCATCGGGAAGTTGAACTCGATGTCGCAAGCCGCATTCGCATAGTGCGCCAACTTCAGGTGGTCGTGAAACTTGTAGTTCTCATTGCCCATGCCCAAGGCCTTATGCCAGTTGATGCGCGCATCTTTCCAGTAGTTGTACCACTCGCCATCGGTGCCGGGTTTGATGAAGAACTGCATCTCCATTTGCTCAAATTCGCGCATGCGGAAAATGAACTGACGAGCGATAATCTCATTGCGAAATGCCTTTCCGATTTGTGCAATACCAAACGGAATCTTCATGCGTCCGCTCTTCTGCACGTTGAGGAAGTTCACGAAAATACCTTGCGCTGTTTCGGGGCGCAGGTAGATGGTGGCCGCATCTCCGGCTACAGAGCCGAGTTCGGTCGAGAACATCAGGTTGAACTGACGCACTTCTGTCCAGTTGCGAGAGCCTGTTTCAGGATCGGCAATTTCGAGATCTTCGATGAGCTGCTTCAAGCCCACCAAATCCGAAGCCTCCAGAGCAGCCTTCATGCGGCTCTCCACGTTGTTTATTTTCTCTTGATTGCGCAACACATTGGGGTTGGTTGCGCGGAATTGTTCTTCGTTGAACGCATCGCCAAACTTGTTCTTCGCCTTCTCGACTTCCTTGTCGTTTTTGGCTTCGAGCTTCTTGATGTAGTCTTCCAACAACACATCGGCGCGGTAGCGCTTCTTCGAATCTTTGTTGTCGATGAGCGGGTCGTTGAATGCATCCACGTGTCCGCTGGCCTTCCAGGTGGTTGGGTGCATGAAGATGGCCGCATCGATGCCCACGATGTTCTCGTGCAGACGGGTCATGGCCTTCCACCAATATTCCTTGATGTTGTTTTTCAGTTCCGAACCATACTGACCGTAGTCGTAGGTGGCACTGAGGCCGTCATAGATTTCGCTCGATGGGAAAACGTATCCGTATTCCTTACAGTGCGAAATAATTTTCTTGAGTTTGTCGTCTGAATTCTGCATAGCGGCGCGAAGGTAATACGCAAAAAGGAAGGCTCGCACCACAAGCAACCCTTTGCGCCCCATTTCTGTCTGAACATCGGCCAAGGCCATTTACCTTTAGCACCAAATCCACGTTGGCATGAAAAATCAGCTACTCACGCTTTTTGTATTTCTCCTTTCGAACCTATTCACCCTGGCGCAAATGCCGCTCGACTATGCGTTCAGCTCCGAGACGCAAGGTTCGTATGCGCCCCTAAGCAATGATGTAACGGTTTACAGTCAATCGTTTGACGACATCGTGTCGCCACCAATAGAAATACCCTCGTTTTCCATGGGCGGACAAACCAGTAGCACCATGTTTATCTATTCCAACGGATTCATTTCCCTTGGCACAACTACGGGTGTAGTGAATTATTCGCCGCTTACCACGAGTACAAACGTGTCCATTATTAGCCCTTTCGGTGCCGATCTACAAAGTATCGATGCCTCTTCGAGGATCAGTTATAGTATGGATAGTGCGGGCATTCACGTTCAATGGGAGAATGTGAGAAGGTACAACGTGCCCGGTGAGTCGTTTTCCTTTCAAGCTCACCTGCTGCCATATGATTCGTTGATCACGTTTGTGTATGGCGGGATGAATAACATTGCCACGTTGACCACCTATGCACAGGTTGGTTTGCGAGTTGGCTTCGGTGTATGGCCCGACGAGATAGCTTGTCGTTCTGTGAGTGACAACGGTTTCTGGTTCCCTTCACAAGCGGGTTCTGCCAATGCTTTTACCTGTGCTTTTGATAACGACACACAGCCTTTTTCAGGGTTGACCTACGTTTGGGCAAACATCCCTGATATGATTGGTGGTTGCACCGATGCAACGGCCTGCAACTTCAACTCATTTGCAATGTATAACGACGGCACGTGTGATTACTGCTCGTGTCAGGTGTGTGGTTGCATGGATTCGCTCGCTTGTAATTTCGATGTTAACGCCACACTAAATGTCGCTTGCTCATTCGATTGCTTCGGATGCACGGATGCCACTGCTACCAACTTCGACCCCAATGCCACCTTCAACGATGGTTCGTGCTTTTATGCCGGCCAAGGTGAAACATGCGCTGACCCTATTGTTGTCGAATGTGGCATTCAATACACAGGCAACACGCAGAACGTAGCTAACGACAATCTGGTGGCGGTCATTACAAGTTGCCAATCCACTATCGGCACTGCAGGTCAATACTGGTATGTGCTAAGTGTTCCGTCGGTTCAAACCATACAAGTGTCGACGATGAGTCCGCTCACCGACTTTGACACCAAGCTGCACGTGTTTTCTTCCAACAGCATCAATGCCTGCGGTATGATGAACTGCATTGGCAGTAACGACGATTTTGGCGGCACGCTGCAATCTCAAATGACGTTTGTAGCAAACCCAGGCTTATTCTATTTCATCCGCGTTGGAGGCTACCTAGCCCTAAGCGGAAACTTTGAGTTATCGATAGATGGCTTGTGCTCCGTTGGATGCACGGATGCCACAGCGTGTAACTACAATTCAAACGCCCTTGCCGATGATGGTTCATGCGAGTATTGCTCATGCAATCCTGCTTGTGGATGCACGAACGTAAACGCTTGCAATTACAACCCACAAGCTACCATCGACGATGGTTCTTGCACCAGCTCGCTGCTCGTTTACATAAGTTCTGATACCACCATTTGTGCGGGTGAGACCGTTTGGTTGTGGTCTTACGCCAGCGCCTATAATGGCAGCTATGTGTGGACGGCCAACGGAGTTGAAATTTCAACCACTTCGGAAGCGTCTGCCTCACCAACGTCGAATACGCTGTTCGAACTGACCGTAACAGATGCCAACGGATGCACCGGGTCGGACATGGCCATGGTGAATGTTTTTGCGTGTATAGCGGGTTGCATGGATGCCAATGCCTGCAACTTCAATCCGGATGCTACGAGCCAAGGCAACTGTGATTACTCTTGCCTCGGCTGCACGAACTCAGAAGCACTTAATTACGATGCCTCCGCCACGGTTGATAATGGCTCCTGCTATTTCGCCGGCGAGGGAACAACATGCGACAACCCCATTACACTTTCGTGCTCCGAAGGTTGGTACAGCGCCATGACGGTGGGTGTTGCCAACGATAATACCACCAGCGGCTCAAACGTTTGTGGTGGTGTTTCAACCAGCGGTCAACGCTGGTATGTATACGAAGCAACATTTAGCTCTACAGTAACCATCAGCACCATCAACTCGCTGACGAACTACGACACGTACCTGAAAGTATTTACCGGCTCATGCGGCAACCTAAGCTGCGTAGCATTCAACGACGATATCCCGGGAACCAACTTCCAATCGCAGGTTGTGTTTGAAGCACAAGCCGGCGTTACCTACTTTGTGCGCGTGGGCGGTTTTGCTTCACAGCAAGGAACCTTCGGACTCACATTCGATTGCGGTGGCGGATGCCTCGACCCACAAGCGTGTAACTACCAACAGTCGGCGCCTTTCGATGATGGATCCTGCACATACGGAGCAGACTGCTATGGCTGCACCGATATAACTGCAACGAACTACGAGCCGCAAGCGGTCTACAACGAAGGCTGTGAGTACACCACCGTAATTGTGGTGTATCACGACACCAATGGCGATGGCATTCGTCAAAACGATGAGCCAGGCATGTCGAACTGGGCCGTATATATTCCAAGCCTCAACGCAACCGTATTCACGAATACAAGCGGAATAGCCACCTTAACCGTAGCACCCAATGCCAGCACCATCGAATTGGTGAACAACAGCACAGCTTGGGTAAGCTCAAGCCCATCGGTAGTAACCATTGACGTTCCGACCAGCACCTTCGCATCGTTCGGACTGATTCCTGCCACAGGTGAGGCGTTTTATGCAGCAGGTCCATACGATGGTTTCTGGGATATCATTCACTGCGACGACGGCTACGAGGCAGGCGTGTTCTTGAATAACCTCGGAACAGTAGACTTGTCGGGAACGCTAACGCTCACATGCGATGCGATGTTTACCCCAGAACAAGACACGTACAGCAGTATAGCCCCCGACCAAGTAGCCGCCGGCTTTGCGCAATGGAATATCAATGCGTTCGCTGCAGGAAGCAACGGTATTTTCTCGTTCCATATCGATGGCCCGGGTCCTGTGAACATCGGTTCAACGTACAACTTCGAGTTTCACTTGGTGCTCAACGATGCCAATGGCAACGTGATTTACGACAACACCTGGACCACCAGTCCATTCATTGCTTGTGCATATGACCCGAACGATTTAACTGCAACACCCGAGGGATATGAGGCGCCGCATTTCGTGCTCGCAGGCGACCGCATTCAATACCGCGTGCGCTTCCAAAACACGGGTAACTTACCGGCAGAAGATGTGCGCATTGTAGGTGCTCTCGACCCGTCGAAGTTTGACTTGAGCACCTTTGCGCCGCTCTATGGTTCGGCGCCGTTCGTAACGTGCTTGCTCAACAACGGAACCATCGACTTTACATTCAACGATATCTACCTGCCCGATGCAACCAACAACGAGCCCGAATCGCACGGCTTCGTGGTGTACGAAGTGAGTTTACTTCCAGGAGTAGATCCCAATGAAGTTGTACTCAATGAAGCCTCCATTTACTTCGACAGCAATCCTGCCATTGTAACCAACGAAACGTATCACACCATTTTCGACTGTACCTCATTTACGCCAATGACAGGTGGTACCTCGGTGTGTGAAGGAGAGACCATCACCTTTGCCGCCAATCAACCCTACGTGGAAACGTATACATGGTCAATCGACGGTGCTGCAGATAGCGATAACAGTAGCAGTTTCCAAACCACGCTTGCCCCCGGTGTACACACGGTGTTGCTCAACACAGCCAATCCATTGTGCAGCGAAGACCACACTGCAACGGTGGTTGTGCACGGCACTCCGGAGTTGACCATGCCTGCAGACACCGCATTTTGCCTTTACAGCATCATCGAATTGTCCGCAATTGGCAACGGTAGCATTGTGTGGAGCAACAACATGAGCAATAATGGTTTCTTTGAAGTAAATGAATCCCAAACACTGAATGCAACGCTCACTTCGCCCGAGGGTTGTGTAGCTCAAGGCGACTGGAACATCGAAGCATTACCGCTTCCATCCATAGAATACACGGTAGATGGTCTGCAACTCACCGCACTCGATGGTGATGCATGGCAATGGTATTTGAATGGAGCGCCTATCGAAGGCGCCACTTCCAACAGCTTCACTATGTCGGCCGGCGGAGCATACAGCGTAGAAGTAACGAGCATTAGCGGTTGCAGCGTCATGAGCGGCGTAACCAATTACATCGTGGGTGTTGTTGAAGCCGATGCCATGGGCATACGTGTCTATCCGAACCCCATGGAAAACGAGCTACGCATCGATTTGCCTACGCAAGGCACCTACCATATCGAGCTCCGTGATTTAACGGGTCGCCTCATCTCAACACGCTCACAATGTCAGGGCACATGCACCCTTCAACGCGAAGGAGCAGCAAGTGGCATATACGAATTGCTTGTTACAGGCGAGGGTGTGTATGCGCATCAGCGGGTAGTTCTTAAGTAGGGATAAGGGGTAGTCGGAAGAGGGGTGATCGGAAAAGGGGTAATCGGAAAAGGGATAAGCGGTTAGGTAAGCCCTTATCCCTTTTCCGTTTACCCTTTAACCCTTTTACCGAATTCTCATAAATTCACCCCGAATTCTCAAAAAACCAAACAGAGCCCTTCGAAGGCGTTTTCATTTGCCCAAACTGTAAAACGCCCTATACACTATGGTAAAATGTTTAATCATCGATGATGAGAAAAACGCTAGAGACAATCTGAGCGCACTCATCGCGAAGTATTGCCCGCAGCTGGAAATAGTAGGATTTGCTGTTTCGGGCCTCGATGGCCTACATCGCATTGAAGAGCTACGCCCGGATGCCATCTTCCTCGATGTGCACATGTCGGACATGGATGGTTTCAGCGTACTTGGCAAGCTCGACAAATTCAAGCCGATGGTCGTTTTTGTCACTGCCTTCGACCGTTACGCCATGAAAGCCATTCGCTCCAGTGCCATCGACTACATTCTGAAGCCCATCAGCATCAAAGAACTTCAGGGAGCAGCAGAAAAGTTGGAGCAACTCCTTGAGCTCAAAAAGCAAAACCCCGGTTTTGAGGAAGGATATGCAGATGCGCTCAAGCTCATGGTTCAAACCTCAAAACAAGAAGGCCCTATGCGCATAGCCCTACCCGACTACTCGGGCTACCGTTTCGAAAGTGTGAAAGATTTGGTGCGCTTGGAAAGTGACAGCAACTACACCAACATACACCTTAAAAACGGTGAAAAGGTGCTGGTGAGTAAACCCATGAAGCACTTCGAAGACTTTTTGGACGATACAGAATTCATCCGTATTCACAACTCGCATATCATCAACGTAAATTACCTGAAGGGTTATGTGCGAGACGACGGCGGGATGGCCGAACTGATGGACGGCACCAAACTGCAAATTGCCAAGCGCAGACTGCCTCTGTTTTTGGACACCATTAAAAACCGATTCCTGAAACCTTGATGAGACCTCTACGCTGCCTGCTTGCTTGTGTGATTGGATTGATACAGTTGTGTGCGGTAGCACAAATTCGTCAACATGTTTCGTATCGTCACTTCGACACGCGCGACGGACTGCCTTCCACACGCATCAACGGCATACTGGAAGACAGTCGCGGCTATATCTGGGCCATTACCGACAAAGGAGCGGCACGATACAACGGTTATGGCTTTGAGGTATTCACCACAAAGCAAGGGCTGCCCAACGACAATGTGTTGCTCATACATGAAGACTTGCGCGGCCGTGTTTGGTTTTTATGCGGGACACAATACGCCTATTTCGATAACGACAGCATTCGCCTTTATAACGGCAACGATTCTATCAAGAAAAAACTGAAAGGCAAGGAACGCCCGGCATCCTTGTTTTTCGAAAACGATACTATGTGGGTAACCACCATGTACGGCACGCAATTATTCAAAACCGTAGGCGACAGCGTGCAAGAGTTTATGCCACAGGTTGCGGGCGAAGGCAAAGACGTCATGTATTATTTGCGCAAGGCAGGCGACAAATTACTCGCACTGAGAACAGGCGAACCGCAAGGGCCCGATCAAGTCATCACGCGCGACAAAATCAACTTCCTGTTGCGTGTATCACAAAGCTGCAAGCTTTCCTGCAGCGTGGAAATTGGTCCCGACCTGTGGGCGCTTGCCGGTCCGGAAGCGTATGTCGTATTTGATACACAAGGCAACGTGGAAGCGTATTTCAGTACTACGCTCAAAGAGTTTTCTTCGCTCGACAAAGACCGTGACGGCAACCTGTGGATCTGCAAAGGGGACGGTGCCTACCTCATCAAAGACTACTCAAGTGGCATGCGCAATGCGCGCAACTATTTTCCCGGACAATACATCTCAGGGGTTGTACAAGACCGCACAGGCAACTACTGGTTTGCCGATCGCAACAATGGGTTATTCTTTGTGCCCAGTCTCGACATGGTAGCCATTCAAACCGACGAACCTACCAAGCAAAGCAAATTTGTTTCGGTCAAAAAATTCGGCGATACCATCTACTCGTGCGATGCAGCGGGCAACATCTATTCTTTTGGTTCTAATGATAGTCTGCGCAGCATTACGCCCATCGACTTAAACGGACTTTCCTATGATTTCACGCTCACAGCCGAGGGAAAATTGTTGCGCGGAAAAAACCCCGCATTGAGCAACCTCAATGGCAGCGGTTCACGCATACTCGACAGCCTGGCCATAGTGCGCAAAAGCGCTTTGCTGGCCGATGGGCGCGTGGCAATTGCCTTAGCGGATGGTCTGGCCTTTTACGACGCTCAAAACGGATGGGTAAGAGCCGACACGGCACTCTACAAGCTTCGCACACCATCATTGTATGAAGATGCACAAGGCCGCCTTTGGCTGGGAACGAACGAGGGGTTGTATGAATTCACGGGCAATAGGGCTATAGCTGTAAAGGAAGTCAACAGCACTTTCAAAACGTCAATAAGCGACATCATTCAATGGGGAGAATATTTGTTGCTGGCTACACGCGGTAAAGGACTCGTCTTCTACAAGCCCGGAAGTACGTTCGCTGTAAGTGAAGAGCAGGGGTTATTAGCCAACACCATCGAGTGTTTGGCGCTCGACGGCAACAATCGCATATGGTTGGGCACAGCCAAAGGCATGCAGTGTATTAACGCATTGGGAAACGACCCTACCCAATGGAGTTATTTCCAGGTAAACTATCAAAAGGGATTACCGACAGTTGAGGTGTTTGATCTGTTGTACGACAACGAAAAACTCTACGCTGCCACAGGCAATGGCTTGTGTATTTTCAATCCGGCAGCGCCTTCCCTGCGCGCCGAACCAATGCCGGTATACATCGAACACTTGTCGGTGGGGTCCAAGATGCTCGACATTACGGGTGAGCTTTCATTGGCATGGGATGAAAACGACGTCCGCTTCACGTTTTTGAGTTTCAACTTCCGAACAGGCACGGGCACGAAATATCGGTACCGTTTATTGGGGCTTACCGACCACTGGGTCGAAACCGATTCACGCACTGTCGATTTTTGGGCATTGCCCGCAGGGCGTTATGTGTTTGAGGTTAGTGCATTGAATGAAGATGGTGAGTGGGGTCCCGCCACCAGCGCCCCATTCGTCATTGCGCGTCACTTCACCTCTGCGTGGTGGTTTCGTTTGCTGATAGCATTGTTGTTAGCCGGCGTAGTTGCTGGTGGGTTTGCCTTATTCTATCGCAGCAAGCGCGCGCGACTATTGCAACGGGCGAAGATGTCGGAGTTGCGCCAGCAAGCCTTGAATGCGAACATGAATCCGCATTTCATTTTCAATGCGCTCAATTCGATTCAACACTTCATCAACAGTGATCAGCCCGAGTTGGCCAATGAATTTTTGACCGATTTCTCGCGGTTGATACGCATGAACTTGGAGAACAACCTGGAGACGTTGGTGCCTTTGGAAGAAGAGATGGAGCGCTTGGAGTTGTATTTGAAACTCGAGAAGCTGCGTTTTGGCGATAAGCTCTCGTATGCCATTCATGGAATGGAGGAGTTGCAGGGGCATGATATATCGATACCGCCGATGCTGTTGCAGCCGTATGTGGAGAACGCGGTGATACACGGCATTTTGCCAAGGGAAAAGGGCGGACATATTGATGTGTCGTTGCGCGGTATTGGTAATCATTACGAAGTAGAAATTCGCGATAACGGCATAGGTTTGAAAGCCGCGGCCGTTCGCCGACGCGAGGG
>JBIKSC010000202.1:0-4791 GCA_044348775.1 Flavobacteriales bacterium
CTGAAACTATTATCGCATTTGCATGGTTTGACATGACACTTTACGAGCCAACCTATAAATGTTTGCAGCTAATAAAGCCGTACATCACGAAGGGGACGGTTATTGGGTTCGATGAGCTGAACGATAAGGAGTTTCCGGGCGAAACAGTTGCCGTGCGCGAAGCACTCGGCTTGAATAATGTGCGTATTGAGCGCAATAAGTACAGTGGAGCTCAGTCATACGTTGTCATCGAATAATCGAGCTATGCATCCTCATCAGGAAACCATAGACACGTGTAATTTCTGCGGATCAAAATCACATCGGGTGATGCATCATTTCGAGAAGGATTTCTATCCGCATGCTGCCTATGTTACTTTTCCTTGGGATGGAAACCTTAGCGCTGAACTGACCATTGTTAAATGTTCGAGTTGCGGCTTGGTTTTTCAGAATCCACGATTCAAGGCAGAGCACCTCGGTGAAGTTTATACAGTGATGGATGCAAAGCCAATCGATTTGAAAAGTGCAGTCTCACAGCATAAATTCAAACCGCTCATCGATCTTATTCATAAGAATGCCCCTTTCGCAAAAGGCCATTCTCCTGTGAGTTTGGATATTGGAACGAGATATGGCCTTCTGCCGGAAGTATTGAGAAGGGAAGGTTTCAATGCGTTTGGAATTGAGTTTAACGCTTCGTGTGTAGAAGCTGCGAGAGTGAGCGGTTTTCAAAATGTTTTCCAAGGCACCATAGAAAGTGTTCCGCAATGGATGGAGCAACAGCGGCTGAAAAGGCTGGAGTTGATTACCATGACCGACGTGATTGAACATTTGCTCGATCCAATGGCGGACCTTCAATTGCTATCAGAATACCAGGAGAGTGGCGATCACATGGTCATACAGACCATTGATGTTTCTTCGTGGGGCCATCGTTTGTTTGGTAAGTGGTGGTATCATTTCCATGCACAGCATACTTACTATTTTGACATTCCCATGCTACGTAAGTATTATGACAGCGTGGGCTATGATGTGGTCGATGTTTTGAAGGTCAATGGCTTGAACAATTTGACCATATTGCCGTCAGTGATGAAAGCATTCTCGCGCCATAAATCAACTAGGCAGGAAGCTCTTCGCGGGAAATTGCCGGAACAGAAAATGTGGTATGCTTCAGATAAGCCGACCTTGTTTGATATTATCACGATAGTCGCAAGAAAGCGCTAACCTTCCAGTTTACGGAGGTCATCTTCCGTGTGAACGTCGATATTGGGAGCAATTACAAATCCGCAATGCGCGCTGAGAAATTCATTGAAAAGAGCATGATAACGAACTAGGCGAAATGCAGCGTTTTGTACGCCATTGTTATCGGTACTCATCACTTCCCACAAGTTGTGTTTAGTCATTAATTCGAAGGCTTCTCTCAATTGTGTACTTGTAATTTGAGGAGAATTAGCCTGTGCCACTATCACAACGTCATCGCGGTCGAGCACGCCCACTTCAGGAGCATTGGCCGCCTGTCTTATGGCGATAATCTTGGGAGTTAAATCATCCGCTAAATTGGCGGGACGGAGCAAGCCCTTTGCTCCAAGTGCTTCCGCGGTGGCAAGAATTTCATCGTCATCGCTACTTACGAAAATACCCTCGATGAATGTGCATTCCTTGCATGCGTCAATTGTATAGCCGATGAGAGGTTTACCCTTAAATGGGTAAATGTTTTTCTTCGGCAGCCTCTTAGATCCGCCGCGGGCAGGAATGATTACAATAGTTCTCATAAATGATTGAGAAGATCATTAGTTATAATTTCTGCTCCGTTCGATGCAATTTCGTGATCGTTCATCATCGCTTGAATCATCTTATATTCATGTTGTAAAAACGAGGGTAGATAAGAACCCAACCCAGTTTCAAATGTTGGCATCGAGATAAACGATCCGAGGTGTTGTTTTTTCAAAAGCAGGATGTTCTCATTCATTTCAGGGTTCATCGCTTCACCTATAAGTAACATAGGGGTGCGCAAACCGATGCATTCTGATATGGTGTTGAAGCCCGCACGACCAATAACCAAATCCATATTAGCTACATAATCAACCATAAGCGCGTCATGTGGTATATGGCGCACATTGGCCTGGTCCGATTCGAATTTCGATGAAACGAAGAAAAGGAATTCGTTCAGGGAAGCAACGCTTCGAAGTGCTTTTTTGATCGACTCGCTCAGAACTCCTGCACCACTATCCATAATGAGCACCTTGAACTTACCTTCTTCATCCACTTCTTTATGATCTATTTTGCTGTGCAAGATGAGTGGAACCTCCATCGCTTTCCCTTTGTAGTGATGGATGATTTCTTCAGGTGTGAATGGCGGGAAATAGAGTCGAGTAGCTTGATCAGCCATGGACATAAAGTGGCGAATGACGTCGGTATGAACAGGAGGTGGATAGAGTTTTGAAAAAAACCAGTCCCAGGTGAAATGCGCAACACCAAACGTTTTTACTCCCATTCGCCGGCCAATGGGAAAGGCTTCATAAACGAAATCGCTTAGTATAGCATCATAGGAAAAGTCGGCACATTCCGATTCTATAAATCGGGTCGACTGATCGATATAGTTTTCATACCGCTGAGAAATCTTGGCTAAATCCGGCGAACCATTGGTTTGCTTATCCCATTGGATGTTATTGAACCTCTTTATGAGGTTAGCGCCTGGGATATAATTGCCGGCCGCTTCAATATGAGCTTGTGTTTGAAGGGTGAGCTGAAGAGGTTGCATTTTATCGCGCAGCACCTCCACGATTGCACGTTGACGCACAATGTGTCCAAAGCCCTCGTCGGATAGATAAACTTTAAAATGCATAAGCGACTGCGTAGTGCTACAAATGTAAGTGCTTATCGGTCGGCAATACTTATGTGGGGCTCAGCTAGTGACCTCGGAATAGATTCCATCCTTTAAATGGGCGATCTGAAGATCAGGCCTTTTTTGAGCAAGCACTCTCGCAACAGCGTATGATTGAATACCGTGGTTACAATAAAGAAGCACCGATGATCCATGATGTGGTTCTTTGAACCATTCATAAATATTGCCTGCAGGTCGGCAAATTCCGCCCAAGTTGTTTTCTTCATGTTCGAACGCCTCCCGAACATCAATGATTTGATGCGCTGCGTTTTTGAGGATGAACGCCCTTGCCTCTGTCAAGTCGACGGCAAGCAGACTGTTTTCGTATGATTTTTTTGATTGAGGTTCAATTTGAACCGAGAACGTTTCAAGGCCATTTGCATCGAATCGAATCAGTCGGCCATCTGCGTGTGTAATGCCGGTGGTTATGTGTTGAATTATGCATGTTGCCATCATACTTCCAATTATACCGGCAACCGGCCCAAGCACGCCCTCTTCTTCACATGAACCTATAAGCGGAGATGTGGGTGGGGTTGGATATGCATCGCTGTATCGCGTGCCAGCTTTTGCATGAAAAAGAGAAATGTGGCCCTCTGTTCGGTGAACAGCCCCGAACATGACCGGTATATGGAGCGCGGCTGCTCTATCATCGATGGCATAGCGCGCGGTGGTATTGTCGGTACAGTCTGCAATCAATGTAATTCCGGCAGGGAGTTCAGAGGACGGGTTCTCTTCAAAACGGTTAAGAATAAACTCAACAGTAACGAAGGGGTATTGTTTACTTAGTTGGACCGCCGCCGCCTCAGCCTTGAACTTTCCGCAGTCTTCAACTCCGAAAAGAAATTGACGATGGATATTGTGAATCTCAATGCGGTCGAAATCCATCAAGGTCAGTTTGCCAATGCCGGCAGCAGCCAAATAGCAGGCAACCGGATTACCAAGGCCACCCAATCCTATAACAAGCACATGAGCATCTTTCAGAAATTGCTGCTGTTCTTCCCCAAATCCGGGCAAGCGCAAGTGTCTGCTGAACTGATTCTTGTCTGTTTCGTCAACCATCAAGCTTTCTAACGATTATTCGAAGGGCAAAGTAACTCGAATACCATACAAAGCATAAAATAAGGGGTTTTTGAAGGCGTGCCGCTCGAAATTACCATATATAAAGGACTGTAAGCCAAAGTTTTATCGGGTAAAATGCAATGGGGATAAAAAAAACTTGGCAATCCCTCAAAAAAACATACTTTTGCCCCGTTTTAAACCATTTAATACCTACATAAAATGTCAGACGTAGCAAAGAAAGTGACCGCCATTATCGTTGACAAACTTGGCGTTGAAGAAGCAGAAGTTACCCGCGAGGCGAGCTTCACCAACGATTTGGGTGCGGACTCTTTGGATACCGTGGAACTCATCATGGAATTCGAAAAGGAATTCAACATTGCCATTCCGGACGATCAGGCCGAAAAAATCGCCACCGTTGGTCAGGCAATCGACTATATCGAAGGCAACGCGAAGTAATTCACGTTTTAAATACTATTAAGTTATGCAGCTCAAGAGGGTAGTTATTACGGGTCTTGGAGCGCTGACGCCACTGGGCAATAATCTTCAGGATTATTGGAGCGGTCTTGTCAATGGGGTAAGCGGGGCAAACCTGATTACCCGTTTTGACGCGTCTAAATTCAAGACTCAATTCGCTTGTGAACTGAAAAACTTTAACGTCGAAGATCACATCGACCGCAAAGAAGCTCGACGAATGGACCCCTATACGCACTATGCATTGGTAGTTGCGAAAGAAGCGATCCAGGACGCGGGTATGGATCTTGAAAAAATCAACAAGGACCGTGTGGGTGTTATCTGGGGTTCCGGAATTGGCGGGCTTCTCACTTTCCAAGAGGAGTGTGTAGCCTACGCGAAAGGTGATGGAACTCCACGATTCAATC
>JBIKSC010000203.1:0-4788 GCA_044348775.1 Flavobacteriales bacterium
CGGTGGACGGCGCACCCTCTAGCATAGGACGACAAGGGCAAGGCTGCGGGTAAGGACGCAATGCATTGCGTCCACGACCTCGCATCTAGCGCAGCGCTGACATGGCAAGGCGGGTGACGGCGCCCCGTCTAGCATAGGACGACCATGGCAAGGCAGAGGGTAAGGACGCAATGCATTGCGTCCACGACCGCGCATCTAGCGCAGCGCTGACATGGCAAGGCGGGCGACAGCGCCTCATCTAGCACAGGACCACCATGGCAAGGCAGAGGGTAAGGACGCAATGCATTGCGTACACGACCCCACTACTAGCACAGGACGACCATGGCAAGGCGGGGGACGGCGCCCCGTCTAGCATAGGACGACCATGGCAAGGCAGAGGGCCAATCAATTGGTCTTCCAGCTATCGAAAGCAGCGAGACCGCAGTTCAGCCAATCGGTGTACTTCTTGACATCCGGGTTGTACTGCTCGATGGGTGATAACAGATCGCCCTTCGGTGAAAGCAGCGCATACATGGGCTGCGAGTTATTCTGAAACGTCTCGGTTTGCAGCGTTGCCCACTTATTCCCTACTGTCTTAATCATCTTCTTTCGTCCGTCGCTTGTGGTATAGACAAACTGCTCTTCTGCCGGCAACTCCACTTTCTCGTCGACATACAGGGAGCACATGATGTATTTCTCGGAGAGAATGGCTCGCACGGTTTCATCGGGCCACACGGTGTCTTCCATTTTACGGCAGTTCACGCAAGCCCAACCTGTGAAGTCGATAAACACAGGCTTTCCTTGTTCCTCCGCCGCTTTCATGGCTTCTGCCAAATCCTTGTAGATATGGAACTCCTCTTCATAGTGATACCATGAATACGACTTCGGTGGCGGGAATCCGCTCAAGAAATCAAAGCGATTGAGCTCTGACGGTGGCAATACTCCCGGAATCAGTCGCAATGTGAAAATGACAATAAGTGAGGTGAACGCAATCTTGAATTTCGACCAGCCCTTCGATCCCTGTCCGGGTTTGAAGGTGAAAATCTTAAACATATAGAGCGCCCAAAGCACACCCACGATTATCCACAAAGCAAAGAACGACTCTCGTTTAAAGATTCCCCACTGCTCTACGAGGTCAGCGTTCGAGAGAAACTTAATAGCAAGAGCCACCTCCATGAAACCGAGCGATACTTTGAAGTCGTCCATCCAGCCGCCTGCCTTCGGAAGTTTCTTGAGCAAACTCGGAAACGCTGCAAACAGCGCAAATGGTCCGCCGAGCGCTATACCGAAGCCCATCATGGCTGCAGAAACCTTAGCGGCCGGCATAGACAATTCCAGACCCAGAAAGCCCACCACGCCTTGAATGTCGGTGCTGTAAATGCTGCCTATCACCGTTCCAAGAATGGGACCTGTACAAGAGAATGATACTATCGCCAAAGTGAGGGCCATGAAGAAAATTCCGATAGCTCCTCCAAGTTCAGAGGCGCTGTCCACTTTGTTGGCAAGGCTGCTTGGAAGGGTAATTTCGTAGAAGCCGAAAAACGAAATGGCAAATACAAGGAATACGACGAAGAAGCCCACATTGAGCCATGTGTTGGTGGCTATTGAATTGAGTACTTCGGGATCTACATTTTTGGACAAATGAAAGGGAAGCGACAGCAAGAAGTAAATCATAAAAATGAAAAACCCGTACATAGCCGCACGCTGCTTGCCCTTACCCTTTTCGGCGCCCTTCGAGAAGAAAGAAACCGTTAGCGGTATCATGGGGAATACGCAAGGAGTAAGTAATGCGAGCAGTCCGCCAATGAGACCAAAGAGGAAGATGGCCCACAAGCCGTAGTTTTCCTTTTCCTGACCACAATTGTTGAGTGGGCTATTCAAGTCAACGCCCGGCATTTTGAATGGGTCGTTGCCCGCGGGTGTTGTCGACTCGGTGTTGGCCAGCGGATCGAACTCCATGGCTTGCATGGTTGTCGGGTCGAACTTCACATGAATTGTTTGCGGGGGTAAGCAGCGCGTGTCGTTGCATTGCATGAAATCGATGGATACGGTAATTGGGGAGCGCGAAGTGCCTGTGGCAATAACCTTTGTGTCGAATGTGACAGAGCCTTCATGATAATCGATGTTCATCATGAAGTTTTTATCATAGAAGCGTTTGGGCTTAGGTTCATTGACCGGATTGCTTACATCGTAGTCGATGGTTTTTCCGAAAGAAAAGGTTGTAGGAACGGGCCCTTCATTGCTTTCCAGCTTTTGCGCATAGATGTGCCATTCAGGCTCCATCAACGCCGTGAACGTGAGCAGATATTCTTTATCAGTAACAGCTTTTATCGCATAGCTCCATGAGGTATGGTTCTCCTTCGAACCGCTCGAAACAGCGGGTGCCGCTTCTTCAGCCACAACCTCCTCTGCAGAGGCGCTTGGGCTAACTTTCACATCAAACAATTCAGGGTCGGGGAAAATGCAACGCTCGTCGTTACAGGCCATGTATTCCACCACTCCGGAAACAGTAAAAGGCTTGTCGCTCTTGGCCTTGATTTTTTGTTTGAATACAGCGCTTTTCTCGAAATAGTTGAGATCCATTTCGAAATTGGGGTCAAAATGCGTGATGTATTTGCCCTCTTTCGTTTTTCCTACCAATTCGAAATCGGAGCCTGCATTTATCTTCAGAGTAGTTGGAATAGGTCCGATAGCGTCCGGCTTATCAGATACAGACAATGCGTATACGTGCCAGGTGTCTTCAATCGAGGCTGATGCGCTGATTTCATACTCATTGTTCTCCAGCGGTTTCACGGAGAACTTCCATTTTACCGGCTGGAAAATTTGAGCAACCGCTACAAATTGAAGTAAACTGAATAGGGCAAAAGCAAATGCCGCCCTCGTAGTGATAGAACCATTCCGAATCATAGAGCCAAAATTAATCGGAATGGCCCAATACGTTGCGCAACAAAAGTTGCACTTCTATGGACGGCTTTCTAATTCGGAAACTCGACGTTCACGATGCATTGCACCGGAATGCTCACGCCTTTATCGAGCATGACACGGTCATTACCCGCAGCAATAATGCGTGAACGCAATTTCTTCTGAGAATCTTTATCTTCCAGCGTGAGAACCACCTCCACTTTAGCAAGTGAATCGAGTACGGCAGCCTTGAGTAGGCTGGCACTGCGGCGAATACGCTCCTTTTCGGTATTCAGCACATCTTGGGTTTTGAATACCATACGTGCCAAGGTTTCTATATCGTAACGAGAATGTATGTTGAGCGTGGTGATCATAGTGTAGCGTTTACAGTTTAAGTTCTTCTTGTAACGCGCCACAGAAGAGAAAGGTTTCGAAATCAGAAAAATTGGATTCTTATGCATCGATCTGTGGATGCTGTTTTTTTGAATTTTTCACTGATTCGATGATGCAGCACGGCAGCGATATCCTGGTTAGAGCAAAGAACAGCTGCCGCTTTTTTATTCCAAGCAGGAACTTTTGCATGAACAAGAAAATCAGAAACCTTTTGTTGGCCCGACGCACCCAGCGGATGAAATCGGTCGCCCTCTTGCCAAGTACGAATGATCAATGGAAAAGTCAATTTCGCAGCGTCGAGATATTGCCGCGTGTCATCTGCCGTGAACTCGACCTCTGCTGTTGCACAGAAGTCTATACTCATGAAATCATTTGAATAAGGAAGCTCGCCAATGACTTCATGCACCGGCTCCGCCGCCTTTATACAAGCTACACTGTCTGTCTGAATGCATACATGGTGCGACACCGAGTTAAACCAAGCCGGCTCGGAAGAAGATTTGGTGCGCGCATACTCCGCAATCTGACTCACCTGTTGCGAAGAAAAACCGAACGATGAAAGCCACTTCCACATAACTACATCCATGAAATCGCTCGAGCACAGTGTCGCAATGGAAACTACCTCTGCTCCTCTCATGCGTTTTACATTCTTGTCTAAAAAAAGACTCGTCGCCCAGTCTACCATTGCTTGTTCCTGGTGCATCCAGGACGAGCGCAGCTGAATGTTGTCGTGAATGGTCGGATTCATTTGTTCTATCAATGGCATCCATTCATGGCGCACCAGATTGCGCGCATAGTGCGTCGTTTCATTTGAACCGTCTTGTCGCCAAGCAATTGCATTTTCTTCGATGTATTGCATGACGTGGACCTTCGTCATAGCCAGCAACGGACGGATAACATAACCGGATTTTTCTGCCATACCAAACACGGACTTACCTGCGCCACCCCGAACGAACTGATAGAGCATGGTTTCAGTTTGGTCGTTCGCATGATGGGCGGTTAGAATAGCTGCAGCGCCATGTTTAGCGCGCAGTTGTTCAAACCAGGTATAGCGCATTGTTCGTGCTGCTTCTTGTGTTGACCCTGCGGTTGTTTCCCAATCCTGTTCATTCACCCTCCATACTACCAGATGAATATTCCGACTAGCGCAAAACGTGCGCACGCACGCCTCGTCGCCGTCACTTTCCTTTCCACGCAGGCCATAGTTCACATGTGCAGCAATACAGCTTGATGGAAGAGAATGAACAGCGTTCAACAGTGCCATACTGTCGGCGCCTCCACTAACGGCGACAATAACAGGTTGCCCCGTATCGACACCATGCGACTGAAGAACGCGCAGAATGTGAGAAGTGAATGGCTGCATGATTTAATGGAAACGACAACTCAAAATGGCCAAATCATCATTGTATGGCGCCTCACCTTTGAAGTCGTTTAACGATTGCATAATGGTATCGTTGATGACGGATATGCCATCTTTGAAAAAGGCAAGCAATACCTTTTCAAGTCTCTCAGAACCGT
>JBIKSC010000204.1:0-4774 GCA_044348775.1 Flavobacteriales bacterium
CCCTACTCGCAACAATTGATTGATATAGTTCACCTTGGCTTCGGTCGGAATCCACTCCGTGATTCCCTGCATAGCATCGCGCGGACATTCGATGATTTTGATGTCGTTCATGTTTCAAAAGTAGAAAGGTGAAACTAAAATCGGGCGCTTGTATGCCTCGCCCGGGTTGATTAAAACACAGCGAGCAGCAGATTCAAATCTTTCCAGGGCAACTCGAACTGGTTGGCGATATTCTCGTTGGTCAGTGTTCCGTTATACATGTACACCCCGTTTCGAAACCCTTCCTGATGACGCACAAGATTCACAATTCCCCCCTCATCTCCAATGGATAAAATAGTCGGTGCGAAGATGTTGCTCAGCGCATAACTCGCTGTTCGAGAAACGCGTGAGGCGATGTTAGGAACGCAGTAATGTATTACGCCATGCTCTTTGAATACGGGTTTATCGTGCGTAGTAACACGCGACGTTTCAAAACAGCCGCCCTGGTCTATACTGATGTCGACAATGACACTGCCGTATTTCATGTTGCTCACCATGTCGTCGGTCACAACCACAGGTGTTCGTCCGCGACTGGCATGAATGGCACCTATTGCAACATCTGCTGTATCGAGCGCATTGCGCAGTTCAGATGGTTGTATAGTGCTCGTCCATAATCGATGGCCCACATCATTCTGCAGACGGCGTAGTTTGTATGTGCTATTGTCGAACACTTTAACGGAAGCACCGAGTCCAAGAGCAGCGCGTACTGCGAATTCGGCCACTGTTCCGGCACCGAGAATGACTACTTCCGTTGGTTTCACGCCGGAAATACCGCCGAACATAAGCCCCTGTCCACCACTGGAGTGGCTTAAGTACTCTGCGGCAATCAGCACCGCTGTATTGCCTGCAATTTCAGCCATAGCTCTTACTACGGGATAAATATGAGTTTCATCCCGAATGTAATCCCACGCCACGGCGGTTATCTTTTTAGCTGAAAGTGCATGAAAGGTTTCGGCCTTTTGGGTGGGTAAGTTCACCGCCGATATGAGGTGTTGTTTACCCGGCATCATTTCAATTTCTGCCATGCTCGGTGGAGCCACTTTCAGTATGATTTCGCTCTTGAACACGTCCTCCGGCGTATATACGATTCGGGCACCCGCCTCGCTGTAATCGTGATCTTGAAAATTCGACTCCTTTCCTGCGTTGGTTTCCACCACCACATCGTGGCCATTGTTGACCAATAAGGCTACGCTTTCGGGCACAAGGGCTACACGGCGCTCCTGAAAAGAGGTTTCGCGAGGAATCCCGATGGTAAGACGCGAGTGCCTTTTATGCACAGCAACTAATTCTTCCTGTGGCATGAGGGCGGCTTCTTTAGCCAATGCGCGCATTGCGTCTTTCTTATTATCCATGGATGGCAGGTGGTTATGGTTTCCGAATGGGCAATATACGCTGCTATCAGCCTCTTTGAAAGAGGATATTGGTCAGGTTTTGACCGAAGATTGTTGAAAGGAAATCCATTGTCGGAACAGAAGCTTTCTATTATTTTTGGCGCCAACAAACCGACAGCAACCATGGCCAATCACGACTCAAACCACTCATCTCAAGAGCGCACCATTTTGTGGATCATTCTTCCTGCTACCGTAGCAGTTTCATTGCTTTTCACCAACTTGAACCACAAGATGGATGTCCCTGCAGAGCGCCTGAGCGCGAAGTTGGACGTGGCTAAAAAGGTCGAGGCTCCTGCTGCAACACCGGCCGAAGCTCATTCTGATACTACGCACACAGTTGGCGCTGAAGGTGCTCATGCGGATACAACGCATGCACCGGCAGCTCATTAATTGAGGATTGCAGGATAATAGGATTGAAGGATTAGAGGGACTCAAAAGGCTTTCCATCCTTTTCAAATTTCCCATGATTGAAGCCGTGGACTCCGCGAGCACGACCTCTCGTCACTCGTCACTAGCCATTCGCCACTAGCCACTTAAAACCGAATCTGCCTCACTCCTCCGTCATCGGTAATCGTGAGCCTACTCATGGCCTCCGTGTAAACAGCTGCAATCTGCGGCCACTCAATGAACACGTATGACCCGGAATCAAGGTACTCTTCAAACCCAATAGCACTCAGCTCTTGTTCGCTGTTCAGCCTATACAAGTCGAAATGATAGAGCTTACGTTCATCGGCCAAGGTGTATTCGTTTACCAGTGAAAATGTAGGACTGCCCGCGAACTGTAAACACAGCGCTTTACAGACGCACTGAATAAACGTTGTTTTTCCCGCTCCCATTTCTCCATACACCGCGAAATGCCCACCTTCGGGAAAATGCTCCAGAAGCGTGTTGGCCGCGGCTTGCATCTCGTCTAGCGTTGCCGCTGTGAGCGTATGGTTTGGTTTGCCCTCCATGGATTGCGAAGGTACGCGTTGAAAGTTAAAAGTTGAAGGTTGTCTTCCTACAATCCTACTATCCTATAATCCTACAATCCTCCTGCGCGAACATTCAACAGGCACGAAGTGTTTATCAATCCATGAAGAAAGGAATTGCTATGGTTTGGTTTACGACCGACCTGAGGTTGAGGGATAATGCGCTGTTGCACGAAGCGTTGCAAAAGCATGAGTCGATTGTTCCTGTGTATTGCTTCGATTGGGAAGCCATGCAAGAAGAGCAATTCGGATTTAAGCGCATGGGACCAAGACGTTTGCAATTTCTGCTCGAATCCCTTGCCGACTTGCAGTATTCACTTCTCGGTTTCAATGCCCATTTGCAAATTATCATGGGCAAAGCGGAGGATGTAATCCCAAGAATCGCAAAAGAGTTCAACGTTTCAGAGGTATTCGGTAAGAAAGAAGTTGGCAGCTATGAATTAGCTGCTCAAATCTCCATTGCGCAATCGCTAAATGCTATAGGTGTTGAATGGACAACGACAAGCACTTCTACCCTTTTTCACCCCAACGACTTGCCATTCGGGGTGCGCGATATTCCGGAGATATTCACGGATTTCCGGAAACGGGCCGAACGCGATGCCAGCGTGCGGAACGAATTTCCCGTGCCCACCGAAATTCCAACTCCCGATTTAAAGCCGACTCTGCTTCCATCGCTCGAGAGCCTTCATGTTGAGCTGCCCGATGCCGACAGCAGAGCAGTCATGCCGTTCAAGGGAGGTGAACAGGAGGCATTGAATCGGGCGCGTCACTACTTACTTGACTCCGGTTGCTTATCGAACTATAAAGAGACACGCAACGGTTTGGTGGGCGCCGATTACTCCTCCAAATTCTCGCCTTGGCTGGCACTGGGTTGTATCTCGCCGCGCACCATTTACTTCATGGTGAAAGAATATGAGCACCTGCATGGAGCCAATGATTCTTCCTATTGGCTCATCTTCGAATTGATTTGGCGAGACTACTTCCGCTTTGCCATGAAAAAACACAAAGCGAAATTTTTCAAGAAGGGCGGCATTCAAAACCGTCCGCCGAAAATGCGCGAAGACAAAAATGCCTTGCTCCAATGGATCAATGGCAACACAGGTGTCGATTTTGTAGACGCCAACATGAATGAGCTGCGATTGACAGGCTTCATGAGCAACCGCGGAAGACAAATTGTAGCGAGTTATCTATGCAACGACCTCCAGTTGGACTGGCGCTCAGGTGCCGCCTATTTCGAAGAACAATTAATCGACTATGACGTAGCTAGCAATTGGGGCAACTGGGCCTATCTCGCCGGTGTTGGCAACGACCCTCGAGGCAATCGCTACTTCGATGTGGCCAAACAAGCAAGGCAGTATGACACGGCCTCGGAGTATAGAAAATTATGGCTTGGAATGAAATGAACGGAGAACGGAGAATGGAGAATGGAGAACCGTGGTGCTGCAGCCTCATTCTCCATTCTCCATTCTCCTTTAACCATTACCCCCTCAACGCCGCTCCCAGCTTCTCCGCCAGCGCCCCCTGAATGCGCCCCATAATCTGATCTACCTGCTGGTCGGTCATAGTCTTCGTGGGGTCTTGCATAGTGAATGAAACCGCATACGACTTCTTGCCTGCTTCTAGATTTTTCCCTTCGTACACGTCAAACAAGTTGACTTCTCGCAGCAACTTGCGCTCAGTCTCGAAAGCAGTCTTTTCAATGTCAGCATAGCGAACGGCCTTATCGATCAGCAGCGATAAATCACGTCGAACGGCCGGAAACTTCTCAGGCTGCTTGTAGGAAATCTTCTTCGAAGGCACTGCTTTTAAAATGGCATCCCAGTTCAACTCAGCGTACCACACCTCTTGCTTTACATCAAACATTTTCATGAGCGATGAATGAACATTGCCCAAAAATCCGAGCGATGTTTTTCCTTGGCTCAACTCGATTGTTTCAGCAAAAAATGCATGCTCGCCCGATTTGTACTGAACACCTTGTACACCCAAGACTGCGCACAACGATTCTACCGCAGCGCGCAAATCCACAAACGAGAACTTATCGTCGCTCGTGTTCCAGCTCTCAGGCGCGCGACGCCCGCTGAGGGTTATAGAAAGTCGGCGCTCCTCATGATAGCCCGATGCGTAATTATTGTACACTTTACCAAACTCAAACAATCGCAAATCTGCATTCCGGTGGTTCTGATTAAGCGACACGGCATGCATGGCACCGAAGGCAAGTGACTGACGCATGACAGCGAGGTCGCCGCTCAGCGGGTTTAACAACTCGACAGCGGTTCCTTGCAATGTTTCATTCAACTCCAAAAAACGAGAAGCCGCAAAACTCATCGACATGGTTTCATGATAGCCGAGCGACACGAGCATATCGGCCACCTT
>JBIKSC010000205.1:0-4768 GCA_044348775.1 Flavobacteriales bacterium
GTAGGTGATGCTGGATAGTGATCTATCCACAATCTTCAATGTTCAAGTAAAGCGAATAAATGAGCAGGTTGCTAGGAATCTGTCACGATTCCCGACAGATTTCGCTTTTCAACTAACTTCAGATGAATGGCACCAATTGAAGTCGCAAATTGCGACTTCAACCAATACTAAAGGGGGGAAGGTCAAGGTGCCAAGAGTGTTCACGGAACACGGAATCGCAATGCTAGCAACTCTTTTAAGAAGTGACTTGGCAATTCAAATGAGTGTATTTATTATCAAAGTATTTGTTCAATCGAGGGCCAATAGCGCTGTTCTTCAATCAATCGACAATCGATTGGTGCGCTTGGAAAAGGAGAGTGCACTTGCTCATGCGGAAATCGACGCTGTTTGGCGCGCAATACGTGTGCGTGACTTGCCTGAATTCGGTATCTTTTTTAATAACCAACTCTTCGATGCGTATGCCTTCTTCAATGATATAATCATGGCCGCCAAATCTGCCATTATTCTCATCGACAATTATATCGACCACACGGTTCTGCTTCAATTGGCAAAACGAAAGGAAGGTGTCACCGCTGTTATATACACTGCCGGTATTTCCGCCAGCCTTCGTCTCGATCTAGAGAAGCACAATGCCCAATATCCTACCATTGAAATTAGACGTATCCAACAGGTTCATGATCGCTTTTTGCTCATCGATGGCAAGGAACTCTATCACATCGGCGCATCCATTAAAGACCTCGGCAAAAAGTGGTTCGCGTTTTCTCGCATGGATAGCTTGACGACCAGTGTGCTCGAGAAGCTTCCGCTTTAGCGCATCAAACACCGCTCCCTCGTGTCGGTGCCTGAAATAGCTTGACCGTTTTAGAATGGTAAAACCTTGAACAGATTACGCACGGGTTAAGCTTCGCTAAGTCCGCTAGATGAGGGTGAATTAGCGAACTTGTTAATGAATCATACGTGCATTCGTGGCCGGCTATCACCACTGGCTCTAGTTTAGCGCAGCGCAACCATTACCAAAACTCGTGTTGGCATCTACCAAGGAGTGATGATTTTTAGAATGGCAAAACCTTGAACAGATTACGCACGGGTTACGCTGCGCTAAACTCGCGCGATGGGATCGCTTTGATTGATTGTTGTTTGCTTTGATTCCCCTCACTGTAGTTGAAACATCCTATTTTTTACTTGCTACATTTGCTAGGCGTAACTATTTGTCACCCGATGAAAAAAACCATCGCATTTGTTGAATTACATTCTAAAAAGTTTGAGTTGGCTTTAGGGCTTGTCTCAATAGTGTCAAGTGTTTTAGGTTTTATGGGTCAATTGGCCAATCTGAAGATTCTTTTAGCCATTGTTTCGCTTGGGATTTTCTTCTTTGTAAAGTTGTTTTTGGACAAAAGGAAGGCAATCGGAAAATTGTCGCTGGCTTCAAGGGTAGCCTATGTTTTAAACTTTGGTTTTATACCGTTTTCATTCGGTTGCATTGTTTTCTGGTATTTGGGAAAGGATGCTCCGGATTGTGATGATATCAGATCGGAACCTCTCATTTGTATTACCAGGTTTTCATCTGCAGAAGACGATGATTTTTCATATGCTCTCGTAAGTGATTTGGCAGAGCGCACCGCAGGTTTGGATTCTCTGCAGATTCAGGCTGTGGATACCTTTTTGAATCCGAACGTTTATTCTTCCATAAAATCGCTTGAACAGCTAATCAATAATCAATGCCACAAGCAAGGGTTGGTCGTTTTTGGTCGATTCTCCTCTGATACTGATTTATTCGACTGTTCGATTTATGTTTCTGAATTGCTGGAGACACAATACAAGAAGTCTCACTTAGCGAACAATAACTTAGTTCGTTTGAAAGATCCTGACATGATTTCTTTCTCCATTCAAAAGCAATCGCGCGTTGTTTCTGACTTCATTTTGATGTTGCTTTATTACAGTCAAAATCGCACGGCAGAAAGTATAGAGTTAATACAAAAGTCGATTGCAACAGATGGTGCTTTGATGAGCCCTTCCCTGCAGCAGCTCATGCTAGTTTATTTGGGTAATGCCCAAGCAGATCAAGGAAAATTGGAGGAGAGTTTAGGTAGCTACGAAACCTTACTGGAGGTTGATAGTCTTTCGCCCCTCGTGAATTACAATTATGGTATTCTTTGCTTGGATAGAGGTGATTCTACGCTTGCGTCAAAGTACTTGAATAGAGCGAGTCTCACCAATCCGAAATTTGAGAATCCATTGAAAGATTGGAAGCCGAGTGAAGCGTTGCAGTCTTCTGAATCGCTGTTGGAAGAAGTAATCAAGAAACCGGAGACGACTGATACTTTAGCAAAGGCACCCATCACTATATCGGCACAGCCGACGGAAACACCTAGAGATGTAGCCAAGGTCAATGAACCTAAGCCTCTAAAGGAAGATCAGCTGCCAAAGAATTGTATTATTCAAAAAGTAGGCGAATCAAAATATGCCCTCTACAATCGGAATTTTCAGAAGGTGGGTCTCTATGATAAAATTTGGAAAGTTCAACAACCTGAAATAACCAAGTTGGAATCCAGGCTGAAGGCACGTTTTTATTACGTGCAGCGCGATGGATACTTTGGTATTATTGACGATGACGGTATGGTAATAGTAAAACCTGCTGCGGAAAGTTTGAGTCAGCTGAACAAATTGTTTCTGGAGGCATTAGGGCAGTAAAGTCCGAGGAAGGTCAAAATTTATCTAAGCATACCTAAGCAGAAACTCCTATTGGTTTCGGCCGGTCAATAGATCAGGTCGGGGGCAAAAAAGTAATTTCAGATTGTGCGCATATCACGCCTATCTGATAGCGCGACGTAGTATGTATCAGGCGCAGCCTGATTTATTTCCAGCAATCACAATCATTTATAGATAATGCTGCTTTCAACATCTCCGACATATTTCCGTATCCCGCGCCACTTTGCAAGCTTTCAATAGTTTCCATGTGACATGGTGCACCATTCTCGAAAAAGACAAAGTAGAAACCTCGAAGCATAGCCCCAAATCCATTTTGTGAGTCTACTACCAAGCGAGTCACAACTGTGCAATCCGGCAAATTGAATCCGGCACCACGAAGCATCTCTTTCGCTTCTTCCGGACCACTATACTCAACTAGTTGAGCCGAACCCGGACTTTTCAATTTACGTGAAACGTAGTTAGCCGTAAGGTCATCGTATTGCGGACCACTTTTTTTGACAGGAGGAGTAGGCGCCTCCGCTTTTTTGGGTTTACTATTCTCTTGAGCCACTGAACTTGGCTTCGAGGTACTTGCAGGTGCAGTATTTTGCTTTTTGACTTCGGTGATTTCCTGCGATAAATCCGCCAGCGATGCTTTGGTATTGATTGAGTCTGAAATTATACGAACGTTCAAATTCCTAATCTGATCATTAAAGGAATTAACCGATGCTTCATTGCGGTTTACCTGACCGGTTAAACTACTTAACTTAGTTTGTATAGCCGTCGAGTCTTGGGTATGACGAGTTCTTAAGTTTGATTGCTGCTTCTTCAATAAATCAATCTCATTCTTCAGCGCTTTATTCTCGTCCTCCGCCTTTGTTATTCTTTCCTGAAATGTCTTTTCCTTTTGATATGAAACCTTGCTGAGGCTATCAATCTTCAACTGTAATTCTGTGATGAGCTCTTTTTTGGATTGAGCTGAAATGTTATTGGTATAAAACAGACAAGCCAATAATAGCGAGAGAGATAAATGTTTATTTAATACGAAGTTGAACATGGCAAAAGAGTTATTCGATGAATTGTAGTTAATCTTTATATGGAAAGAGTTCGTAATAGTGAATGAAGATAGTTTGTTGAAGTGTCCATTTTCCCTTGATTTTTTTGATATCAGAACACCACTCTAATATCGCCATTCGAAGTCCGATAGATTTGGCCTGAGGCTAATCCCCCTGATAGTGCCTGCGAGTTGGTTTCAAATACTGGCAGTGATTGTACTTCGAGTGATCGTGATTTCTCAGAAAGCTTGGCAAATGGAACGGACAGCATTTGCTGAGTGCCAATGTCAACGAACCCTTGCCCAAAATCTACTTCTACTTGCAGAAACTTATCCGAATTGGACCATTGAATACTATTGAAATTACCCGTTGCAGGGGTTCCACTTCCCAGCACCTGTGTGAAGAGACCGTATGCATTGGTTGTGGCGTTCGAGGTTTCCACATATTCGATTGCTCCCGTGGCGCTTTCGTCATGTATAGTGAAGCGCACATTAATTGGTTGGTTTGAGTAGATGGCACCTGAAGCATCGCGTACAACCGCCTGGTAGGATATGCCAGGCAGTGGATTGTTGTTTGCGGACGCAGCTGGAAAAGCAAATTCGCTGCTAATGGTAAGTGACGCAGAAGTGAGTGTGCAGCCGCCAACTGTATTAATGCAACGCACCAGTTGATTATTATTGAGTGCAGTCAAGTTTGAAACGGTAAGCACATTGGAATTCACGCCGCTATACTGACCAACGTCACTCAGTGACTGATAGCCGAAGCCAATATTCGATTGCCACTGATAGTTATTGGTTGCTGAGTTGGAGAGCGCCTCATATGAAACTGCATTGTCATTGGTGTTATCAGGCAATTGCGAAACGGAAAAGGTTAGGATTTCATATGGAGCGGAAGTGGCGCTGCCGCTGAGTGTCGCCACCGCAATGCTTTGAGGGGTAGTCTGAGCAGCGTAGCTCGCCGTGATTGTATTCAAGTTATTCACGGTATACGAAAGCGCCGGTTGTGAACCAAACGATACACCGGTT
>JBIKSC010000206.1:0-4748 GCA_044348775.1 Flavobacteriales bacterium
TACCATGAGTGACGTTTATGGCGATGGCCAAGGCTTTACAAATGGAAGCTTTGTGCTAACTGCTGCAGATGGTTCGGTGCTAGCGCAAGGATCCGGAAACTGGGGAGATCAGTCGGTCAACGAATTTTGCATCGTAGCTTCCACTCCACAAGGTGATGCTCCTATTGCATCATTCACTGTGCAAGACAATACCATTTGCAGAAACGTGCCTAATGACTATACAAGCACAAGCACACAGTCACCTTCTTCTTACTCATGGAGCTTTGAAGGAGGAACACCAGCATCCTCAACTCAACAGAACCCTCAAAACATCACCTACACCACCGCCGGAACATATGATGTTACTCTCACGGTGACCAATGCATATGGAAGCGACACTTATATCTGCGCCAATTGTGTAACTGTGCATGCCGATCCTGTGGTAACGCTCACCGGGACCAACCCGGGTTGTGGGGCACAAGCCAACGGAAGCATCACTAGTTCTGTTTCAGGAACAGGACCCTACACGTATAGTTGGAGCAATGGCGCAGCATCGGCTAACATCAGCAATGTTGGTTCGGGTAACTACTCTGTAACGGTTACCAGTGCCCAAGGCTGCACCGGAACGGCAAGTGCTACGTTGACAAATCCGTCAGGAATGAATGTCACGGGAACTGCTCAAAACATCAGCTGTGCGGGAAATTCAAATGGTAGCGTAACGTTGAGCGTTAGCGGCGGTACCGGCAACAAAACATATCTATGGAGCAATGGAGCAACCACCGCCAATCTTGCGAATGTTGCTGCAGGTTCTTATAGCGTAACAGTAACCGATGCTGCCGGATGCACCGCCACGGCAAGCTTCACCATAACAGCACCTGCTGCCATAAGCATTACAGGAAACGCAACCAACATTCTGTGTGCAGGCCAGAACAATGGTTCTATCAGCGTATCTGCCAGTGGTGGAACCGGAAACAAAACATTTAGCTGGAATACGGGTGCCATCGGTGCAGGCATCAATAATCTCGCTGCAGGTGTATACACCGTAACTGCTACTGATGCTCAAGGCTGCTCTGCTACTCAAAGTTTCACCGTAGGAAGTCCGGCAGCTATTTCAATAAGCGGAACTGTAAGTGACGTTCAATGCTTTGGTGACAATGATGGAAGCATCACCATCACAGCAAACGGAGGTTCGGGAACCATTGGAATTACCTGGAGCAATGGAATGTCAGGTAACACGTTGAATAATCTCTCTGTGGGTTCTTATACCGCAACTGCTACTGATCTTGCCGGATGCTCGTCAAGCGCAACCTTTGCTGTAGACCAACCATCAGCGTTGGAGATAAATCTGACCGATTTCGACATCGCATGTGACGATCTCTTCGGCTCGGCGCTCGTATCACCCGCAGGTGGATCAGCCCCTCTATCAGCAAATTGGAGCAACGGAGTGAACGGCTATGAAAATGAAAACCTAAATGTAGGAAGCTACTCTGTGACCATTACAGATAACAATGGTTGTAATGCAACACAAACCTTTCAAATTACACAAAGTGCAAACTTGAGTGTATTCATCCAGACAAATGATATCAGCTGCTTTGGACAAGGAGACGGAAGCATGTCAGCTGTTGTGAACGGCGGAGACCAGAACTACAGTTTCGAGTGGAGTAACGGTGGAACCACTGCCTCTTTGAACAACCTATTGGCAGGCCAGTATAATCTCACTGTAACGGATGGAACCGGATGCAGCGGATCAGCGGTGGGTATCATTGATGAACCCGCTGTACTAAACGCCTCAATTGACGGAAATGACGTTACATGTTATGGTCAAAATAACGGATCTGCAATAGCCATTGTAACGGGTGGAACTACTCCATACCAATATGGATGGAGCAATGGAACCAACGAAGAGATCGCTGATGACTTAGCTGAGGGAAACATAACCTTAAACATCGTCGATGCCAATGGTTGCAGTGCTCAAGCTTCAACAATTATTGAGCAACCATCCATGCTCGTTGGAAATGTACTTATTACAGGTGCTGAGACTTGTGCAGGCAACGACGGTAGTGCTGAAATCATGCTTGATGGCGGAATTCCGACCTATGCCATTCTGTGGAGCAACGGAAACAATTCCGCACAACTCGAAAACGCTGCAGCCGGAACATATAGCGTGACGGTTAGCGACGCCAATGGTTGCACTATTTCCGCAAGTGCCGTGATTTCATACGACTGTGAAGTACCTGTGCCACCTACTCAACTAATGCAGGAGTATTGCAACACTTCTGATTTCGCAATGACCGGAACAGTTGCCTGCGATGCAGTTGAAGGTGCAGACCAATATATGTGGCGCGTATCGACACCTACCGGTACCATTCTCGTGGACGAGTTTACAAATGATGTTTACTTCAGCATGGCTAATGTTCCAAATCTCGAGTACAATTCGACCTATGTTGTGGGTATCAAAGCTCGTGTAAACGGCAACTGGGGACCATTCGGTAGCTACTGCTCAGTAACAACCGAAAGCTTGAACTTGCCCACATCCGGCATCGTTGAAGCAGATTGCGGAACAACCATTACCTCTTGGGGTTCAAGCATTGAAGCGATAGCCTTGGAAGGAGTGCTTAACTACGAATGGCACATTACGGGCAATGATTATGACTGGACCGCATTTACCGCAGACCCAAGTCTGGATATTGTAAGCGCGATGCAATTGACAGCGGGCGAAACATATGAGGTAAGTGTGCGATGTGCCTTTGGTGATGGCATTTTCACAGAGTGGAGCGCGGCATGCACCTTTACCATAGCAATGGAATTGCCCGTAGAGGAAAATGAAATGAATGCTTTATCGTTCAATCTCTATCCGAACCCGAACACCGGCAACATGATACACATTCAATGGTTTGACAATGCGAATCGCCCTGAAAATCTGGAACTCACAATTCGGGATGCCGCAGGAAAAACAGTTCAGCAGAAGACCATAACTTCGGGACAATCGGGAATCCTTGATATAAACTTTGACACTACGTTGAGCAGCGGTTTTTACGTTGTGACCCTTAAAAATGACTACAACCGCGTAGAAAAGAAAATGTTGGTTAACTAAAGACTAGGGTGGAGACCAATATACTTGGTCGAATTAGTCAGCCCGCTTACCTACAGGTAGGCGGGCTTTCTATTTAATACTCAATCCAAAAAACGATTGCGCTCCTGGGGACTTGGAACTCGGCAGGACTCCCTCTTACCAAACCACTGATATCTGTTGCGGGCAATCCAATTGTAAACTGCATCGCGCAAGAAAGTGGGAACCAGAAAAAATGGAAGTGCAATAAAGCCATACCAGGCCATATCATGAAAAATCAGCAGCACCGCAGTTGATTTGAAGTAGCATCGTCCCTTTCGATAATAGACGATCGACGAAAGCTCCTCCACCATTTGACGAGGCAAGAGTTCCTTTGCTCTTTGCCCTTGAAGCGAGGAAAACAGTAAGTTACACCTGGTGTTTCTGGCCAAAAGCCAATTGACAGTGCTATTACAGAAATTACAGACACCATCAAAAAAAACGATCGAATAGCTCTGTGACATAGGTACGAAAGTAAGTCATTGTTTCGTCGCCATGCCCATCAACATGCTTACCTTGCGCGCCGCAAGAAAACTTATACCATGTATTACAGCGACTATCTTCAATTAGACAAAATTCTCGGCGCACAGGAACTCGAAAGCGACAAAGTGAATCGCCATGCTCACGATGAGATGTTATTCATCATCATCCACCAATCATACGAGCTTTGGTTCAAACAAATCATGTTTGAAGTGGATTCGGTTCATAGCATCATGTCGAAGCAATCAATCAATGACAACTCACCAGAGCTCATGATGGTTTCGCGCCGTTTGTTTCGTGTGGTGGAAATTATGCGCGTGCTTGTGCACAAGGTTGATATTCTGGAAACGATGACACCTCTCGACTTTCTTGACTTCCGAGATTTACTTCGTCCGGCAAGTGGTTTTCAAAGTATACAATTCAAGATTCTGGAAGCCAAGTTGGGTTTGAAAATGGAACATCGCCATGGACAAGACTACTACACCAGCCAGCTGCGCCCCGACGACAAAGCGAAGATTCAGGCGCTTTCAACCGAACCTACTATTCTTGAACTATTGAACCACTGGTTAGAGCGCATGCCCTTTTTTGAAGAAGAGCGCTTATGGGAAAACGGCAACGATAAAGCATTCTGGGAACATTATCGCGACACCTATAACGAATCGCTCGGTGACGGTGAAAAGCTAAACATGCAGCGATTCGACGAATTGTTCATGAGCCATGAATCGAAGGAAGGCGTTTTATCAGACAGAGCGCGAAGAGCAGCTCTATTTATACTTCTTTACCGCGATTATCCTTTACTACAGAATCCATATCGCATCATCAATCTCTGTTTGGAGGTTGATGAGCTTCTGGCAACGTGGCGCTGGAGGCACATGAACATGGTTCACCGAATGATAGGCACACGATCAGGCACAGGAGGAAGCACAGGAAAAGGTTATTTGCGCGAGGCAGCGTTAAAGCACTACGTATTCGGAGAGTTTGCTGAGCTCAATAGTTTCATGATAGAACGTCGTCACTTGCCAACACTCACCCCTGAGCTGGAGAAAGTCCTGAGTTTTCAATATTAAGAACTTATTTCGACTCGAGTCTATTCGCTGTTTTAAAGGACAGTGCGGCGAGCAACCAACCTGCTATAAACAGGAGTCCACCGATGGGTGCTATTGGCCCCATCCAAGCGAAA
>JBIKSC010000207.1:0-4738 GCA_044348775.1 Flavobacteriales bacterium
ACAGGGCTGTGTAGGGCGAGCCTTGTGCAGCCAGGAAAACAACCGATACATTCCAGGCACCCTTCTTCCATTCATAGACCAGTTTTCCTTCGGCGCCGCGTATGTATGATTCTTGAATTTGCTGTTGTTCGAATCCGTCATAATTGGATTCTGCCCAAATGCGCGTAAAGGAAGCCAGGCATCGATGGGGTGGGCGCTCCCATTGTACGGCAGCATCAATGCCTTGAACAGATGCCAGACCTGTATAAAATCCTTCAAAACCGATATTGGTGTATTGACCAGCCATAGCATTCAGCACCTGTCCTTGCGTACGTTTCGTGTATATCTCAAGGTCAACATTCCACTCGCCTGGCGTCCAGTTCACTCCGGCCATTGCCTGATCTGCCTTCATGACCGGAAATGCCTCTCCCGCAAGCTGCCATTGATCCGGTACATTTTGATACAAACTCTGATTCGTGATACGCTGAACAAACTGGACTGACCTCGCTGCAGCAGCCTTCAAAAATAAAACTTGAGGCACGAGGGCATAACGGGCAGCTATTTTGGGTTCCGGAAAAATCGACGCATTTCGGTACTTGTAGTAGTTCATTCGCAAGCCAGGTTTTATCATCCATCGCCTCGAACGCCATTCATCACCTATGAAAAAACTGATGGCCTGTCCACTGCTCGTTTCTATCTGTTCCGATTCACTTTGAGCGCGTGTTTTATCATTGGTCTCAATGCGATTCAAAGCGGCGCCCCAAGCCAGCGTGTGGTTTTTGGTTCGAAACTGCCATCGGTGAGAAGCAGACAAATCTTGCAGCAGTACATCACGATAATTAAAGCGCGTACTATCGGTCGCAAACAAGTTGTTGCGAATGGAGTCGGTGGAAAAATATATCCCCTGAAAAGATGAGAAGCCGATTGATGAATGTGTTTCCAAACGAGGAGAAATCCGATGAATCCATCTACCTGCAATACCCCTGTTTGACTTTGTCGCCTCATCGCTGTATCGAATATCAGTAACGTCAAGAGACTCTGCTGATGAAGTGTCGGCATAATCAAAATTCATTTCATCAAGCGAGGCATAAAAACTCACATTGAAATGGTTTTTCGAGGAAGCTTTGTAAGTGAATTTTGCATTGACGTCCTGAAAAATCAATTGCGGATCAAACGCTTCGGAGGAGTTCTCCAAGACCTCATTATTCTCAGACACAATCGAAGCCGAATAAAGCGTTTTGAACAGCTCACGATATGCAGGCCCCTTTAACCATTCGGTGAGCGAGCGTCTTCCGCAGATAAACAGACTGGCCTTTCCGGTTGTATCCAAGGGGGTTTCAAGCAATCCGGAAATACTAAGCGTTCCCATTTCAATGAGCCCTGCAGATTTTCTTAAATCACCCTCCTTCCCTACTACTTCAATAGTACCTGCCGCTCTGCCACCGACGGAGGGGTCGGTTGGACATTTTAGAATACGCATGGTTTTAACGGCGTGTGCATTGAGCGCCGAGAACATTCCGAAGAAATGATCTTGATGATAAATATTAAATCCGTCGAACATCAATTGGCTCTGATCCGATGAGCTACCTCGAATGAAGAGTCCATTGTTATTTTCCTGCACACCACTAATGCCCGGCGCAAACTGTGGAGCGCGAAAAATATCTGCCTCCCCAACTCCATATCTAAGCCCGGAAAGGTTCGGACTAACAGTAAAAGAAGAAGCTTCACTTTCAAAGAGAATAGGTTTGACGGAAGTAGCTCGAACCTCCACATCGGGAAGAAGCGTACCTGCAGGAATGAGCTCCACCATGAACTCTCGATTCTGTTCGCTCCAGTTAAAAGGGAAGCGACCTGCCACATATCCCAGGTAGACAACAACGAGTGTGTCCATGTCGAAATCCAACCCCCGCGCTAAGTTGAATACACCATCGGCATCAGCCGAAGTGCTTGTTTCGGACTTGATTGCGGCAACCGAAGCAAATGGTAAACTCTCACCGGTTAAGCGGTCGTTTACGACACCGGAAATAAAGTTCAATTCACGATTTTCATTCAAGGTTGGGGAACCGACGTCTGCAAAAGGATAGATAATGCAGGTAGGACCGAGCCACCTGAAGCGAAAAGGAGTGCCCCCGAGTAATTGCTTCAGCGCCGCATCCAGCGGCATTGCTTCAAACTGTCCGGAATAGCTATATTGAGATAATTCAAAGCTATCGAATGCAAAATCTATGTTGTAGGTATCAGACCATTGGTTCAATACCTTGGATATCGATTGCTTAACAAAACGATCTGTTACAATAACTTGAGCAGTCGCAACTTGGATACAAATAAACGTGATGAGTATGCTGAGGAAGATTCTCATACAGGTCACAACTCGGTTCCGAGTTTTTCTCGAAAAATCTGAAGCACTTTGCTCATTCGCTTCTCGATAGCCTTCACAGAAAGACCAAGACGATCAGCAATCTCCTGATAGGTTAAATCCTCGAGACGATTCATCAAGAAAACTTCCCGTCCACCCTCCGGCAGAGAAGCAATCACCTCCTGCAATCGGGCTTCGTATTCGCTCATTTCGATCATTTTCTCGGGAGTATCAAAATCTCGATCTTGCGTCATCTGTTTCTGGAAGCGATATAGGAGTTGCTGTCTCTTTTGGTAATTAATCGTTTGGTTCTGCGCTATTTTATAGACATATGCCTTGAGAGTGGCTCTCTCCACCCGATCACGATTTTCCCAAAGTTTAATGAATGCATCCTGAGCCAAATCCTCCGCCAATTCCATATCACCACAACGGTAGTAAATAAAATTTCGGACAGGGACATACCAATCGCTGAAAGCACGCTGAAACTCAGCATGGGTTAATGCGTTGCTTGAACCGGATGGCGTCATACAATTGGTCGATGGTTGCAGGTTACGACGGTGGCAATGATAGTGTATAGACACAGAATAGAAAAACGGAGTTGCATCTATGCTCAACACCATCGGTTTTATACATTTGCTGATAAGCAGTTAATGATACTGTGCAAACTATGGAATCGACCACACTGATTATTGGAGCATCGGGGCAAATCGGAATTGAACTTACGATGGCTCTAAGGAAAAAGCGGGGCAATCAAAACGTAATCGCCTCCGACATACGTGCTACTGCAGACAGCAACCTCCTCGCCGGTCCTTACGAAGTGCTGGATGTGCTGGACAAAGCTTCCCTTGAGGCCATTATCGAAAAGCACAACGTACAAGAAGTTTATTTGCTTGCAGCTTTGCTTTCGGCTACCGCAGAAAAGAATCCGGAGTTTGCTTGGCGACTGAACATGGACGGGCTGTTCAATGTGCTGGAATTAGCCAAGAACAAGAAAATATCGAAAGTTTTTTGGCCAAGCTCTATAGCAGTCTTCGGACCAAGCACCCCACGACACAGCACACCGCAGCACACCGTGATGGAACCTACTACCGTTTACGGTATCTCCAAATTGGCGGGTGAACGCTGGTGTGCTTACTATCATGAGCGTTATGGGGTGGATGTTCGCAGCATTCGTTATCCCGGCTTAATTGGTTTTCGCTCTGAACCCGGCGGTGGTACCACTGATTATGCAGTAGACATATTTCATAAGGCTATTGAAACCGGTTCCTATTCCTGTTTTTTGAAGGGAGATACCGAATTGCCCATGATGATGATGGAAGATGCTATTCGCGCAACCATCAGCATTATGGAGGCACCTTCTTCAGCCATTCGGGAAAGGGGTGGTTACAATATTGCGGGCTGCAGTTTCACTCCATCAGAGCTGAGTTCGATTATTCAGCGCAGTATTCCTTCATTTACCATTTCTTACACCCCGGATTTCAGACAAGCCATCGCAGATTCTTGGCCAGCCAGTATCGACGACAGCGCTGCACACAATGATTGGGGCTGGCAACGCGAGTTCGATACAGAAAAGCTCTGCGCAACGATGCTGAGCGAAATCGGTAAAAAAAAAGTAGCCAAGCTTGAAACCCACGCATAGTCTTATCGTATAGAGGACATACCCGCCACGGCGGTTCTAACCTAATACGAAAAACTATATGCGATTCTCATCCGAAATTACACGGAAGTTCTGTTCCCTATTGGCCTTTGTTTGGATTACCGTTCAAGCAGCTCAAGCTCAGCAAAACAATTCAGTCGACGCGCGTGGGCTCAAACAGGGCGCTTGGATTATTCAAGGTTCAATGCTTAAAGATCCTGCTTATGGGCCGGATGCGAAAATGGAAGAAGGTGCCTATCTCAACAATGAAAAAGAAGGCCTTTGGAAACGCTACTGGCCGAATGGCGCTGTTCGTTCGGAGATTTACTTTGAAAACGGAAAACCCCAAGGACCGTATAAACTATATTATGCCAATGGCAAGTTGGAAGAAGCAGGTCGCTGGCAAGATGGTAAGTTAACAGACCGTTTTCAGCGATATCACTCCAACGGCATCATTCAAGAAGATCTGAAGTATGACGAAGAAGGCAACCGTCATGGCCGACAAAACTACTATCACGAAAATGGAACACTAGCATTGGAAGTAGACATGCAACAAGGCTCCGAGCATGGCATTCAAAAACGTTACGACGACCAGGGGCAGCTCATGGAGGAGCGTGGTTTCGAAAAAGGAAAATCCAAGGCTGGCGGAGTGAAGTCGTACATGACCCCCCAACAGACAAAGGCAGCACAAATGGGTGTCAGTAACATTGGCATGGACGAAAACCGCAAAACCAATGGTGCTCAGCCTTTCGACCCTGATGGCTATA
>JBIKSC010000031.1:0-16569 GCA_044348775.1 Flavobacteriales bacterium
GAATAGAAAACGCATGGGGTTGTGCTTTGCGCGAAGATAATTAAAGTGGCGAGTGGCGAATGACAGGGACTGTTGGCTGAGCGAGGTCGAATACAGCTAAGGGAAAAGAGAGAATGGAGAATGAAGAATGGAGAAAGAAGGGGCCACATTCTCCGTTCTCCGTTCTCCATTCTCCATTCTCCATTTTGCACAGGCTCACGTCTACGAAAAATAGCGAACAATCGCCTTTCTCACCAACAACTCCTGCTCCTGCGGATTGAGATGCGGCAACGCACTGTTGCGCTCGAAATGCGGCCAGCCTTCTTCATCTCTGCCTATAAAGGTGTAATACCCATAAGGAACCAGCAACGAGCATATGCCAATGTGCATCAGCTCTACCTTTTGATCCTTTTTAAACTTCTGGTAATCTTGCCCTAACTCTTGAACTCCAATCAAAAACAAAATCGCTGCATAATCGAGCTTTTCTCCGTACGTCGCCGAAATACGCGTAACTGTCTCATTCCAAATCTTTTCAAATACGTAATCCATAGTAGGAGTCAAATTTTTCCGCAAATGTTCCAAAAAGACAGACAACCTTTGACATCGGATACGTCTTTATTTTGCTTATTTTTGGCACTGCCTAAATTTCAAGCGACTAAATTGTATGACGCAAATTCTACGAATTGTCTGTTGCATTTCAGTTTCTCTGCTCTCCCTCAATGGGTTGGCTCAGATTCGTCGCGACTCGCTGGATTTCCAACACCGCAAAACAACCGACATTACCAAAGCTCGTTTCGAGCGTGAGGTCACCACCATCAATGATAGCACGTTTAAGGTTTCTGTTAAATACTTAACAGGTGAATCTTTTATGACCGGTTTGTATGCTGACAAGGATCTTCTCATAGGGAATGGTGACTTTACCTATTTCTATGCGAATGGCTACAAAGAATCGGAAGGCCGGTTCAAAAATGGATTTAAAGTGGGAACATGGAAACGCTGGAATTTCGAAGGCAAGCCCAAGCCGGATCGTTTCTATCCCGATGAGCATTTCGTTAAAACCAATCGCAGTTCGCAACCGGCGAAGTTTCCAGGTGGCATGACAGCCCTGCAATCGTTGGTAACGGACTCACTCAACTACCCTGAAGAAGCCAAGAAGCAGAAAATTCAAGGAACTGTTTATGTGACCTTCACCATTGATGCTACCGGCGAAGTAAGTCAGCCTCAAATAACCGACGGTGTGCATGCCTTGCTCGATGAAGAAGCCCTTCGCTTCGTATCATCTTTACCAACTTGGGTTCCCGCAGCGAAAAGCGGCATCCCGGTAGACTCGAGTTACATCATGCCTATCACCTTCGACCTGGGAATCGACGAAGAACCCATCGAAGAAACAGACCCTAACAAGAATACCAATAACTAATCGGGCAGAGACACTACTCCTGTCCTGACTTTTATTACTCTTAATAGAGAAAAGTGCCGCTCCCTTAACCAGGCGGCACTTTTTGTTGAATGGCGAATGTCTAGTGACTAGTGGCGAATGGCAAGTGGCAAATGACGGCGAGCTGCGGAGGAGCGAAATATCACTAGCCAGAAGAAACGCCACGTGCCTCCGGAGCCCAAGCGGGGCAGAACACAAGAATTATAAAGTACAAATGACGAAGTACGGGCAAGGCGTGTCTACAAGCCCGCACTCACTCGCCATTCTTCATTCTCCATTCTCCATTTATCCAAATAATTCTCTAATATTGAACCGCACAATCATCACAGCCATGAAAAAACTCCTACTACCCCTTCTGACATCGTTCTTCTTGAATGCATCCGCTCAGCTAGATGTCGATACAACACTGACTCCTCAACAGGCGGTTGAAGACATTTTCTTGTCGAACGGTATTTTCATTTCCAATGTGACTTGCAATGGAGTTGCGGCGAGCACTTTAAATGCCGGGGTCGGAACGTTTGTTTCCAATGGCTCTGGGTTAGGTATAGAGTCAGGGCTAATCCTATCGACGGGCGAAGTCATGGGCGCAGAAGGCGATAATCTTATGGGATCGACGGCAAACGCTGTGACCAACGGAGTTCAAAACGATACGGACATTGCACTTCTCGTAGCAGGACAGAGCTACGACGGTGCCATTTTGGAGTTTGATTTCATCGCTACGGGCGATTCAATGGATTTTGTCTATGTATTCGGATCGGACGAGTACGAAGAATTCGTTGGTAGTGCCTTCAACGATGTATTCGGTTTTTTTGTGAGCGGTCCCGGCATCAGCGGACCGTTCTGGAATGCAGCCGTGAACATTGCGCTCATACCCGGCACAATCGACCCTGTGGCAATCAACACAGTAAACTCCTTTGTGAACCCACAGTATTTTGTGGTGAATACCGGACAGATTCTGGCGCAATATGACGCATACACTACTCCACTTCATGCATGCATCGGTGGCCTTCAGATAGGCGAAGTTTACCACATCAAACTGGCCATTGCCGACGTGAGTGATTCGATGCTTGATTCCGGCGTATTCCTTTCAGGCAACAGTTTCGTGCAGGCCTGCACCGATGAATCAAGAGAGGACGAATGTCTGCTTTGCGAAATCATGGGCCATGTGACTTACACAGAAGAATGCGGCACTCTCATTCTTAGCAACACCTCGCAGATCAATCTCGCAACAACCGGTTGCCGCTATGAAATCGGCAATAATGTGATATTGCCCAGTTGTGATGGCAACATCGAGTACACATTCGATGCACCGGGAACTTATACCATCAAGCTGATTTACGAGGTGGGTGAGTTCTACTCTACGTTCACCCTTGGGGATGTGTATGTGAGCTCAACGCCACCTGCGCAGCCTATCATTCAGCAGAATGGAACTACCCTATCGGTTTCCAACGCCGAACCCGAAACGAGCTATCAGTGGTATCTAAACGGCACTGCCATTCCGGGTGCTACAGGCCAGGCGTATGACGCAATTGAATCCGGCGCATACCAGGTTACCGCTGTCAACGGATGCTTGAGTACTTCAACTACTTTCAATGCGATTGTCAGTGGGTTGCAAGAATCAGCACAACATTCAATGCGGATATACCCCAACCCGGCAGAAGGTATGTTCACCATTTCATATGCCGTGGGCACTGAGCAAATTCAGGTACTCGACTTAGCCGGAAGGACCGTGTTTGCATCGACCACCAATGGTAAGAACGCCGAAAGCATCACCCTATCACCCGGTGTTTACGCGGTGATAACCCGCAACAACGCAGGTGTCAGCAATGGCATTGAGAAAGTGATTGTGCGATAACTGAGAATGGCGAGTGGCGAGTGGCTAGTGACGAATGACTAGTGACGAATGACTAGTGGCGAATGGCGAGTGTTTCTCCTTTAAGCCAGCCCCGAAGGGGCCAAATATTACTAGTCCCGTAGGGGCGGAACACAAGAGGTACGAATTACGGATAAGGCGTGTCTCACGGTCAATGGCAGCGTTGCCAAATCATGAAAAATCCACTGGGCAACATTTTCAGATTTTCCCAGAAATTGCTGCCAAGACTAAAACCCAATGTTCGTGGGTTTAGCGCAGCGTAACCCACGCGATTGGGTGCTTCCCTTACAATGGCATAACAGGAATAATTTATAGGTTTTTTATGTCGACTATGAAGCGGAATTTCGTGGCATGGAAAACACGCTTGCCCCCTCTATCGAAAATCGAATCTTCACGATTCGGGGAAAACAAGTAATGATAGATCGTGATGTAGCTGAGTTATTTCAGCTACCTACTAAACGACTTAACGAACAAGTGAAGCGCAACGTTGAGAGGTTCCCTACGCATTACTTTTTCAGACTTACGAAATCCGAAAAGCAAGAACTGGTCGCAAATTGCGACCGGTTATCAGGTCTGAAACATTCCACTGCGGCACCACTTGTTTTCACTGAATATGGAATCTCCATGCTCGCAACACTTATTAAAGGTGACTTTGCCGCATCAATGAGCGTCGCCATTATCGACACGTTTATTCATTACTCCAAATCGAAAAGGTCGGGTGAGATTCTGACAGCTCGAATTGAATTGATTGAAAAAAGTGTGAGTAACCATGATAAAAAAATCGAAGAAATACTGGTTCAACTCGAGCCGCACACTAAAAAGAAACACGGCATCTTCTTCAACAACCAAATCTTCGATGCCTACGTTTTCTTCAGCGATCTCATTCAACAGGCTACGTCATCCATTATCCTCATCGACAACTACATCGACCATTCGGTGTTGCTTCAACTGGCCAAACGCAATCAACATGTTACCGCTAGCATTTATACCGAGCGCATCACCCCTGCCCTTCGCCTCGACCTAGATAAACACAACGCGCAATACCCGCCCATCGACATTCATCGCATGCAACACATCCACGATCGTTTTCTCATCATCGACGAAAAAGAGCTCTACCACATCGGTGCCTCCATCAAAGACCTGGGCAAAAAGTGGTTTGCGTTTTCGCGGATGGATAGTTTGGTGGGTGAGGTGCTTCTGAGGATAGCGAAGGGGTGAGGGGTGAGGGGTGAGGGGTGAATGACGAGTGGCGAATGGCGAGTGGCGAGTGGCAAATGACAAGTGACTAATGACTAATGACAAGTGTCGATTTCTCCCCCTTTCAGCCAGCCCCGTAGGGGCCAAATATTACTAGCCTCGTTGGGCAAAAAATCCCTAGCATAAAAGATCCACAATGGGCGCAAAGCCCCTGAGGGGCGGAACACAAGAAGTACGAATTACAAATTACGAAGTACGGACAAGGCGTGTCTCATGGTCAATGGCAGCGGTGCCAAATCATGAAAAATCCCCTTGGCAACAACTATTAGCGGATTCCGCTCGTTTTGTGCTTCGCTTAAGCCACGCGATGTGGAATTGAATGATGGTAGACTCAACAGTCCTCACATTCCCCGAAACAAATAACAGGCAGGGCTTGAGAAGAACTCCCAACAATATATGCTCGATTAAAGCCACCAAATTCATTCATGACTCCACAGTTTTCCGGAACCACTTCATCAGTCCCCCATTCATTGCCATTGATGTATTTGAAGTAAATACTATCATTTTTAGGAACTACCAGGACTACCGAGTAAATCCCATCCTCATCGAGATCAGCCATTTTTGTTGAATCCGGATCCCATCCTTGCATGCTTCCCGCCAAATGTACTCCTGACGGAGATATTAACATGTTGGCCATGTTAACCTGAAACATAATGGCAACCGAATCAGCTCCAATACTCGAGTTATTGTTACTGGATGTATTTGTTTCCTCTTCTTTTTCAGGGTTGCATGATGCCAAGGCCAACCCAACAATTACAAGAAATAATTTAATCAATTTCATTGTTTTCATTTTGCAATTTTAACTAAGAAAAAATGAAATCTGATAGCTCAGTTTGACAAGAAACGTTCTTTAAATAAAAATCATTCTCTTAAATCAATGTTTATTCAAAGAATGTGATATCCAAAGTCATCATCAGTGAAAAAAGAAAAAGGCATACACCAAAAGCCTTACCCCTAATGGCGCCAGTTTAGCGCAGCGTTGCCCACGCGACGGGGTGCTTCCCTTACAATGGCATAACTGGAATAATTTATAGGTTTTTTATGTCGACAATGCAGCGGAATTTCGTGGCATGGAAAACACGCTTGCACCCACAATCGAAAATCGAATCTTCACGATTCGGGGAAAACAAGTAATGTTCGATCGCGACCTTGCGAAACTATTCGAGGTCCAGGCAAAAGCAATGAATCAAGCTGTTAAACGCAATGCAAAAAGATTCCCTTTAGAGTTTATGTTTCAACTTGACGCACAGGAATTTACAAAATGGAAGTCACAAATTGTGACTTCCAAAAACGATAACATGGGACTAAGAAAGAGGAGCTATGTTTTCACAGAACAAGGTGTCGCAATGCTGTCCACAATCATTAATAGTCCAATTGCTATTGAAGTAAGCATTCGGATAATAAATGTTTTTGTAGCCTTGCGACAACAAGCATTTGCTGTGCAAGTCTATGACTCCCGATTTCAATTAATCGAAAACACCCTCTCCAGGCATCAACAAAACTTTGAGCAATTGTTCACTCAACTTGAAAAACATCAAATGCCCAATCACGGCATCTTCTTCAACAACCAAATCTTCGATGCCTATGTTTTCTTCAACGATCTCATTCAACAGGCCACGTCATCCATTATCCTCATCGACAACTACATCGACCATTCGGTGTTGCTTCAACTGGCCAAACGCAATCAACATGTTACCGCTAGCATTTATACCGAGCGCATCACCCCTGCCCTTCGCCTCGACCTTGACAAACACAACACGCAATACCCCGCCATCGACATTCATCGAATCCCACACATCCACGATCGTTTTCTCATCATCGACGAAAAAGAGCTCTACCACATCGGTGCCTCCATCAAAGACCTGGGCAAAAAGTGGTTTGCGTTTTCGCGGATGGATAGTTTGGTGGGTGAGGTGCTGCGGAGGATAACTGTAAGGGATAAAGGGTAAGGGATAAGGTAAGGCCATCTTATAACCTACCATTTGCGCATTCTTGGATATGCCATTCCGCCTACAACCTTTTAGCCAGCCTCTGAGGTATGGTAAAATCCGTAATCAGATTCCGCACAGGTTGTACCCCACTGTACGGGCGCGATGGGGGCAAGGAATCATCAAACAGTTTTCCTGATTCCAGAGGATATTGATATTCTACTCGTAGAAAGGCACCGTGAAGGTTCCATTGCAATTCGTTTCATAAACACCACCCAGGCCAATATCTAATGCACTGGTGCATGGTCCACTAAATGTCCCCTTTACCTTCCCTCCGACCGTGTTGCTTATTTCTGTAATTGTAACCGTTAGATCATTACTGTAGTGCACCCAATTACCATCCAAATGGCTCAAGGTTACTCCTGAATGAGTACCAAGAGAATTTGGTACATCATTTAGAAAAACCTGGTAATAAGCTTGGTTATCTTCCTCATCCCAATAAGGAAACTGAATATCCAATGTGTTATCATCAGAAATTTCAGCCGAGAAACCGCCAAAAGCAAAGTCAGATGCATAAACAGTTTCAGAATAAGAAAAATCGAAATACTGTCCATTCATAACAGGCCCAAGATTGTATGTTTGACTTGCATTAAATCCTATTGGATTAGAATTATTATTGCCTCCATGGTCGTCGGATGGTTCCTCTTCCTTTTTACAACCGGAAATGATAGTACATCCAAACATCAATAGTAAGATTAACACGCTATTGTAACTCATAATGCTAAAATACATAAAACACTTTACGTTCAATTTACAATGTAATAGTTTGAAATAACGGAGTATCAAATGGTCAGGATAAAACAAAAGTCGAATACGCTATGATGGGCTAACATATCTTTGATTCCTAACGCCAAAAACATTCCCGATAAAGATTCAACTCAATTCAATACGCTTCCTCAAACTCAAAAGCCCGACTTCGATGAAGAAAAAACGAAAAAAATCTGACCTTACAAAGATTTTTACCATTGTAATAGCAGCATTTACTATTTCTTCCTGCTCTCCAGAAAATGAAGAAACAAATGAACAGACCTATCCAAATCAAAGCTCAACCAAGACTATTAAAATAGAAGCTATTTGTGAAATGCCGGATACAACCTTACTTGCTATTAATTCCAATTCATTTTGGTTACAAGTTTATGATGGCCAACTTGCGGGTGATTTCATTGAAGGATCAAATATTTCACCAAGTGTGGCGAATAGCATTAGTCAGAACACCTTAGCCCACACCTTTGAAAGAACATCGGGAGAAGATCTCCATTTTGAAGTAAGAAGATACTACTTCTCGGTAGATTCAAACACTGGAGTATACGACTATCACTGCTCGAACGTAACCATAAATGTATATGTAAATGGTTCTCTATTTCGAACATATACAAAAGAAATGGGTGGTGATTCTGTGCAACTGGGGCCTCTAATTGGCTCAGATTGTTCCGATGGCTTCCGTACTGTGGAATGGTTCACGGTTCCCTAAAGTTAAGTACCTTCCTTTTCTTGGCAATTGTAAAGCATCCCAGAGTTGAGAAGCGTTTCGATGACGGATTATGCAGGGACGGTTTTTATCGTGTATCACCGCGCTGACGAGGCGGCATTCGACTTCGCTCCGGCAACGGCATTCGACTAAAACGAGCACCTCGACTACGCTCGGTGAGCGCCCGGTATGGCCCAGCGAAGCCAATGACAACATTTTCGATTTTTCCCGGAATTTGTTGCTAAGTCTAAAACCCTCTGCTGACTCAGCATCCTCTGCGGTTAATAAAAGAAACAGAAACAGAATCAGTCCGAACGGCACACCTGACCTCCACCAAATTCCTCCCCTCACCGTAATTCGTAATTTGTAATTTGTAATCAAAAAAAAGGCTCCCGGTTTCCCAAGAGCCTTCCTTCAAAATCGTCGGGATGACACGACTCGAACGTGCGACCACACGCCCCCCAGACGTGTACTCTACCAACTGAGCTACATCCCGATAAACTTAAAAAATTCCGAAGACCTCTGCCTTCGTGGAGGGCGCGAAAATAACATAGCAATCTTCCTTCGCCAAAAATATTGCCTCTCGCATCCACATAGATCGCTGCAAACAAACAATGGACATCATCGAGGAGGAAACTCCCCTCTCCCCAGGAGAGGGGTTGGGGGTGAGGCCCCCAAAAAAAAAGCCCCCGACAAGTCAGGGGCCTTCTATATTCTTATAGTAGGATTACTCAATCACCACAGTCTCCTCATTGGTCTTCATCTCTTCAATCTTGATGATACCCTCGCCTTCCAGCGATCCCTTCGATGCTTCAATGTCGAGAACCGCAAAACCGGCTTGACCTTCTTCGTAGTAATCAGTGAAATCGAAACTTACCTTACCGGTTCCATTCGTCACCTGAATGGTGTCGAAACGAACCTCTTGAGGTGGAGGCGGGGTTTGCGACGATACGGCATACAAACGAACCGAGGCGCCCGGTACCGCTTCTCCGTCGGCGTTTACTACCGTTATGGTCGCAATCGTCTGCTGGTCCTTCTTGCATCCGGAAATGGCGATAACCATCAGCCCGGCGAAGATTCCACCCATCATGAATTTCGTTGGTCTGTTCATCATAGTTCGCAAATTTAATCAAAGGTTAATAGGTTGTACTACATTTTATACTTCCACACGTAAGCCTTTTTCCATTCTTCTGCTGTTCATAAGCCGCAACCCGCTCTGCCATTCCTTTATTACCTTCGTGCCCTTCAAAAAAATATATACCATGAAAAGACTGTATATCGCCCTCGCGGGTTGCGCCGCTTTCTTCGTGTTTTGCAATGCCTCTGGCTGCAAAAGCTCCGATAAAACAACCGCTGAAAAAACGGTGGAAGCCCCGGCTCCCGCCCAACCCCAGCCTGCGGCTGAGCCGGCTCCAGCACCCGCTCCTACCGATCCGTCGAAAGCGCAACACGTTCGTATCAGCACCAAGTTCGGCAACATGACTGTCATGCTCTACAACGAAACTCCCCAACACCGCGACAACTTCCTGAAACTGGTAAAAGAAAAATACTACGATGATTTGCTCTTCCACCGCTGCATCAAGACATTCATGATTCAAGGTGGTGATCCACAAAGCCGTGGCGCTGCACAAAGCGTTATGCTGGGTGGTGGTGGCCCGGGCTATACCGTTCCTGCCGAATTCAACCCCAACCTTGTGCACAAACGTGGCGCTCTGTGCGCAGCTCGTCAAGGCGATCAGGTTAACCCGAAAAAAGCGTCAAGCGGCAGCCAGTTCTACATTGTTCAGGGTAAAACCTGGACCGACATGGAACTCGGTCAACTCGAAATGAACATCGGTCGCACCAACCCGGGCTTCAAATACACCGATGCCCAAAAACAGGCCTACAAAACGGTTGGTGGTACCGCACAGCTTGATATGGAATACACCGTGTTTGGCGAGGTCATAGACGGCTTTGCTGTAATCGACAGCATCAACAATCAGAAAACCATGCGCGATCGTCCGGTGCAAGACATCACCATGAAAATGGAAATCATCAACCGCTAAGCCGATGCTCGACATCATTCAACAACACCTGGGCGAAATTGCCGCTTTCCATGCCACAACGGCTGAGGAAGTTGAGCAGTTTCGCATCAAATACCTCGGAAGAAAAGGTGTGCTCAACGATTTGTTTGAAGGCTTCAAGCAAGTAGCACCAGACCAGAAAAAGGTGCTCGGTCAGGAACTCAACAAATTGAAAAACGCCGTGCAAGAGCGCCTCGACACGCTTCAACAAGCCACGGCTGCGGCAAGCAACACAATGGAAGGTTTCGACTGGAGCCGCCCAACGGGTGCTGTACCACTCGGCACTCGCCATCCGCTTTCGATTGTGCGCCGCGAGATTCTTGACATTTTCTCTCGCATTGGATTTACGGTAGCCGACGGGCCCGAAATCGAAGACGACTGGCACGTGTTCTCAGGACTGAACTTCCCTCCGGAGCACCCTGCACGCGACATGCAAGACACGTTTTTCATTCACAAGCCCACGCAAGAAGGCGAGAAAGAAATGGTATTGCGCACTCATACGAGCAGCGTGCAAGTGCGCGCCATGGAAACACGCAAACCGCCCATCCGCATTGTGATGCCGGGCCGCGTTTATCGTAACGAAGCGGTGAGCTCACGCGCTCATTGCCAGTTCCACCAAATCGAAGGATTGTATATCGACGAAGGTGTGTCGTTTGCAGATATGAAGCAAACGCTCCAATACTTCACGCAAGAGTTTTTTGGCAAAGCGAAAATCCGCTTGCGCCCCTCCTACTTCCCATTCACCGAGCCGAGTGCTGAAATGGACGTGTATTGGGGACTCAACAGCGAAGCCGACCACCGCATTACCAAAGGCACAGGCTGGCTAGAAATCATGGGTTGCGGCATGGTAGACCCCGAGGTACTGCGAGCAAGCGGAATAGACCCCGAGAGATACAGCGGTTTCGCATTCGGTATGGGTATCGAGCGCATAACCATGCTGCGCTACCAAATCGATGACCTCCGCATGTTCTTCGAAAACGACGTTCGTTTTTTGCGCCAGTTTCAAGGATAATTTTTTAAAGAATACAGAGAATGAAATTCATTGCAACCATTTGTCTCACGCTGCTCGCATGCATTGCACTGGCGCAGTCGCCCAACAAATTCTCTTACCAGGCAGTGGTGCGCAACTCATCCAACGAACTCGTGGTGTCGCAGCCGGTGGGAATAAAAATCAGTTTACTGTTTAACACTCCTACGGGCATTATAGTCTATCAGGAAACGCAGACACCTCAATCGAACGCCAACGGACTTGTCACACTCGAAGTTGGCGGTGGTGAAACTGTAGCAGGCGATATGCCTTCAATCGACTGGGGAGCAGGTTCGTATTTCATCAAGACTGAAGTAGACCCGACCGGTGGAACGAATTACAGTGTTGCCTCAACCTCACAATTGCTGAGCGTTCCCTTTGCCCTCTATGCTGCCAATGGCGGTTCGGGCGAGCCCGGACCGCAAGGACCACAGGGGCCGGCAGGAGCAACAGGTCCGCAGGGACCAATGGGTGCAACAGGACCTGAAGGACCTCAAGGATCAACGGGTGCAACAGGTGCGACCGGCCCTGCAGGTGCAACCGGACCGCAAGGTCCGCAAGGTCCAACAGGAGCAACCGGTGCTACGGGACCACAAGGGCCAGCTGGAACCTTCCCCAATGGCAATGCAGCCGGTCAAATGATGTACTGGAATGGCAGCGCTTGGGTAGCAGTGGCTCCAGGCACTGAAGGCGCAACACTCACGTTTTGCAATGGCGTACCCACGTGGGGCCCATGTCCGGAGCCGCCTGTGGAAGTGGGCAGCTTCCACCAGGGTGGTGTTGTATTTTATGTGGATGATACCGGTCATGGCTTGATAGCGGCCACTAGCGATCAGAGCATTGGCGCATTGTGGGGCTGCGAAGGAACTTCAATGACAACTCAAAATACGTTAGGAACCGGTTTGGTAAACACTGAAACGATTTACGTCTCATGTCCCGATGCAAATATTGCGGCTCGCATCTGCTACGATGTCGAGATAAACGGCTATACCGATTGGTATTTACCTTCCAAGGACGAGTTGGATCTTGTGTATCAAAATCAAGGGGCGATTGGAGGCTTCAATAATGGCCTGTACTGGAGTTCTTCACAAGCAACCCCCACCACGGCTTATTACAAAAACTTCAGCAATGGGATTAGCAGCTCCAACTTTAAAGAGGGCTATTTCTATCGTGTTCGAGCTATTCGATCATTTTAAACCCCAATCTGAAGACTTATTGTAAATTTTACAACAACAAAGTTTCCTTGCTGTTGAATAGCGTGGAAACTTATATTTGTGACCCTTAGAAAAAACCATATGGCAACTGATATCGCCACCGGCAAAACCACTACGAAAAAAACAACCGATTCGCGCTTCGGAAAAGACACTTACATCAAATGGTATCGTGAGATGCTCTTGATGCGTCGCTTCGAAGAGAAATGCGGACACCTGTATATCCAACAAAAGTTTGGCGGATTCTGCCACCTCTACATCGGACAAGAAGCGATTCTCTCCGGTATGATGGAGGCCATTCGCCCTACCGATAAGGTGATAACCGCATACCGCGATCATGCTCATCCGCTGGTGATGGGTTCTGACCCTAAGAAAGTGATGGCTGAGCTGTATGGCAAATCCACCGGTCTTTCAAAAGGAAAAGGCGGATCGATGCACATGTTCGATAAGGACCGCAACCTCTTCGGAGGCCATGGTATCGTAGGTGCACAAATCCCTATGGGAGCCGGTATCGCTTTCGCCGACAAATACAACGGCAACGATAACGTGACGCTCACTTTCTTCGGTGACGGTGCTGCTCGTCAGGGCGCCTTGTTTGAGACCTTCAACATGGCCATGACCTGGAAGTTGCCGGTTATCTTCATCATCGAAAACAACCAGTATGCGATGGGAACCTCCATCGAGCGTACCTCCAATGTAACTGATCTATCACAATTGGGTGCTTCGTTTTTGATGCCCTCAGAAACAGTCGACGGCATGCGTCCGGAAGCAGTATGTGATGCCATTGAACGTGCCGCAGAACGCGGACGCAAAGGCGAAGGACCCACACTCCTCGACATCAAAACGTATCGCTACAAGGGCCACTCGATGAGCGACCCACAGAAATACCGAACCAAGGAAGAGGTTGCAGAATATCAAGATCAAGACCCGATTGAACACGTATTGCGTGTAATCCGTGAAAACAATTGGATGTCCGAAACGGAAATCGAAGAGGTTGAAGCCGACGTGAAAACCTTGGTAGACGACTCGGTGAAATTCGCGGAAGAATCGCCACTTCCGACAGCTGATGAGCTGTATAAAGATGTTTACATGCAGGATGACTATCCATACGTGAACGACTAAGACACTACCACCAACAATAACCGCAAGAGAAAACAAGCTATGGCAGAGATAGTACGCATGCCCAAGTTGAGCGATACCATGACAGAAGGTACCGTTGCATCTTGGAACAAGAAAGTAGGAGATAAGGTAAAGAGCGGCGAATTACTCGCTGAAATCGAAACCGACAAAGCAACCATGGAGTTTGAATCATTCCAGGATGGTGTGCTACTATACATTGGTGTTGAGAAAGGACAAACCGCAAAGGTCGATTCTATTCTCGCCATTCTCGGAAAAGAAGGCGAAGATGTGGCTGCATTGATTGCTTCTGAAGCGGCAGGTGCTGCTGCAGTAGAAGCTGCGCCTGCACCAGTTGCTGCTGCTGCTGCTGCAACTGTTGCAGCTCCTTCTGCACCTGCGGTTGTTGCCACAGCACCTCCGGTGTCTGCTCCGACGGCAGCCAATGGCCGCGTGAAAGCATCGCCACTAGCTAAGAAAATTGCGGAAGAAATGGGTATCAACATCGGAAACGTTGCCGGCAGCGGCGATGGCGGACGTATCGTACGTCGCGATGTAGAGAACTTCACTCCTGCCGCTCACGCATCGACTGCCCACGTCCCTGCATTTATTCCTGCAGGAACGGAGCGCTATACAGAGGAAAACGTTTCGCAGATGCGCAAAACAATTGCGCGTCGATTGGCTGAAAGCAAATTCACTGCGCCTCACTTCTATCTCACGATGGAAATCGACATGGACAATGCAATGTCTGCTCGCAAGTCCATTAATGATAGCGGCACAGCCAAGATTTCATTCAACGATATGGTTGTGAAAGCGTGTGCCATGGCACTTCGCCAGCACCCGAAAGTAAACTCTTCATGGAGAGGCGACACCATTCGCTACAACGAGCACGTGCACATAGGCGTAGCTGTTGCAGTCGATGAAGGGTTGCTTGTGCCGGTAGTTCGTTTCGCTAATGAAAAAGGCCTGTCACAAATTGGCGCGGAAGTAAAATCATTCGCTGAAAAAGCAAAGAGCAAAAAACTTCAGCCAAGCGATTGGGAAGGCAACACCTTCACCATCTCTAACCTCGGCATGTTTGGCATTGAAGAATTCACTGCCATAATCAACCCACCCGACGCGTGCATTCTTGCTGTGGGTGGCATCAAATCAGTTCCTGTTGTGAAAAACGGTGCTGTCGTTCCGGGTAACGTGATGAAAGTAACCCTCAGCTGCGATCATCGCGTAGTGGATGGTGCTTCAGGCGCTGCATTCCTCCAGACGCTGAAGGCGTATTTGGAGAACCCGGTGATGATGTTGGTTTAGTGAAATAGTGAAATGGTGAAGTGGTGAAGTGGTGAAGTGGTGAAATAGAAGTCGCTGTTGCCCACGACTTCACAATTTCACAATTTCACCATTTCACTAATTAAACATTTCCTTCACTCGCTGAAAGAAACTCTTGTCTCTGGTTCCTGGAGCGGGTTTGAAATTGGCTGAATCTCTCAACTTCTCGAGTAGTTTCTTTTCCTCGTCGTTGAGTTTCTGTGGAGTCCAAACGTTGATATTCACGAGAAGGTCGCCCTGGCCATAGCCGTTCACTTCCTTCAGTCCCTTGCCTTTCAAGCGAAGAATTTTGCCGCTTTGCGTACCGGCATCAACTTTTATTTGCGCCTTTCCTTTTACCAAAGGAATCTCTACCGTTGAACCAAGGGTGGCATCTGCAAAATTCACGTAGAGGTCGTAATACAGATTAACACCATCACGCTTCAGCTCAGCATGCTCTTCCTCTTCGATTTGCACTAACAGATCGCCCGGTATTCCACCAAATGGTCCTGCATTTCCTTTACCTGCAACATTGAGGGTCATACCCTCGCCCACTCCTGCCGGTATATTGATTTCGATTAACTCTTCTTCGCGCTTCTGGCCATTCTCATCAGAGTCCTTCGGTTTCGACTTGACCGACTTGCCTACTCCATGACACGATGGACAGGTAGACGTGGTGGCCATTTGTCCGAGAATCGTATTGGTTACACGACGAACTTGTCCCTGACCTTTGCAGGTAGGACATGTATCGAAGGTTACATCAGACGAGTTGACAAGTTTGAATACTTTAATCTTCTTCGTACAGCCCGCTGCAATTTCCTCCAAATTCAACTTAACCTTTATACGCAGGTTTGAACCCTTCGCACGTCGCTGACCACCGCCACCTCCAAATCCTCCTCCAAACGCTCCTCCGAAAATATCACCGAAGTTGCTGAAGATATCGTCCATGTTCATATGACCACCACCGAAGCCTCCTTGCGGACCTGCATGACCAAACTGATCATACTGCGCTTTCTTTTGTGGATCACTTAGAACACCATAGGCATCCGCTGCCTCTTTAAATTTCTCTTCAGCAGCAGCATCACCCGGATTTTTATCGGGGTGATATTTAATCGCCATCTGGCGGTATGCCTTTTTTATTTCGGCTTCTGATGCCGATTTGGAAACCCCCAGTATATCGTAGTAATCTCTTTTTGCCATGTGTACTGTTCTTATTGACCGATAACCACTTTCGAGTAGCGCAACACTTTATCATGCAACGTGTAACCCTTCTCCACTTCATCCACCACCTTCCCCGCCATACCGGGCATCGGTATCTGTGTAATTGCTTCGTGAAAATCGGTGTCGAATGGCTGGCCCTTCGCATCGATTGGCTTGAGGCCCTTCGATTCCAACTTTCTGTATAATTTCTGATGAATCAACACAAACCCTTCGCGCACTACTTCGATGTCAGAAACAGAAGCATTGGCTTGCACTGCGCGATCAAAATCATCGACGATTGGCAACATCTCCTTCATGAGTTCGCCGGATGCCGTTGAAAGTATTTCGGACTTCTCCTTCATACTCCGCTTGCGGAAATTATCAAACTCCGCATACAAGCGCATATACTTATCCTTCCAATCTGCTGCGTCCATTCGCGCCTTGCTCAATTCATCCACAGGTTGCTCTGCATTCGGCTCCTGCTCGCCCAAATCGGGTTGGTGGGCATCCGTAATAAATTGTTCTGCTTTTTCCTGTTCAGCGTTCTGTGCTGTGTTGTTTATCTCTTCGTTGCTCATAATTTTTGATTCAAAATGCCAACCCGGCTTTTCAACTATATTGCCAATGCTCAGTAAGGGTCAAAGTGTCAG
>JBIKSC010000208.1:0-4709 GCA_044348775.1 Flavobacteriales bacterium
ACCGATGCTCGACGGATCGTTTCGGAAGAACTGATACTCCGTAGTTCTGAAATCCGGTGCTACAGAAGAACCATCGGTGTAGGAAGCCGAACTTTCAATTTTGATTTTTTTGGATGGAATAAAATGACTGGAAGAGAACTGATAAATGAGCTGCTTTCTCTGTTCATAGAAGATATTCCTTCGAGCAGTTAACTCATCATCCAGGATAATCCCATCTTCGACACGTGGGACATTTGTAAAAGCCGCTACATCATTATTGCCTATAATATTCGGCATGAATAAGAGGGAAAGCTTGTTATTCTCGTTCAGCTTATAGGCCAAATTGATAAGTCCACTCCAAGAATGAGTTTCACGGCTCATCAAAGTCTCGTCAGATGTTTCAACCCGATACCCTTGTTCTTCGTTCAGAATACGCTGTGAGATACCATTTGGGTCATAGCGATAACTATTACCATATCGAATACCCACGAAAAATCCGAGCGGCCTGCCGAAGAGCGTGCGCTGGTCACCAAAGCTTGCATTCTGCGAAAATGACAATGGAGCCTTCATGAACTTCGTGGTCCAGTTATTCGAAAAACCATTATTATAGTCTGTGTTATTCGGGTTAATGTTGCGATAAGCCTGTGGTTTATATGCACTGTTGTATGTGGCTACGGCTTGCTGATAGGCGGTTTGATCGTTCATTAAAGCAGCCGGCAATATTCCCAATTGCACGAGTCCGAGCCGGAAGTATGAATCGGCCAGTGAATTACCATCTGTCCAACCGGTAATTCCCATTGAATTATAATAATCCCCTAAGCCCAGAGCAACCAATTCTTGATAACTCGACGGATTCAAATTAGGAGCAACGATATCATTTCCAGTTCGCGTACGTAAGCCGTTATCATAGCCCAACCAATCGGTAGTGCTTCGCTCTGAAGTAACGAAATCCTGAAATGTAAACTGCGGATTATAACCGAACTGGCTTTCCACATTGACGGTTAATTGATCCGGATAATCCTTCGTCTCTACGGAGATATATGCCCCCGACCAATCGCCCGGTAAATCGGGACTCGCCGTTTTGGTGATTACGATATTATCCACCAAACTGGCCGGAAATATATCGAGCTTAATGTTATTCGTGAGTGGGTCGAGCGTTGGAATGCGACTTCCATTAAGCATTGTCTTCACATAACGGTCGCCGATACCGCGAACTGTAATAAGACCTCCGCTTGTCGAGACACCGGAAACACGAGCCACTGCATTCAAGACATTACTGTCACCTGTTTTCTTAATTGTCGCTGAAGAAATATAATCCAAGGATGTTGTGGAGTTCATTTTGATTTTCTCCATGTATGTATCTGCTGAGCGCACAGCCTTCGCCTCAATTTTTACCTCATTACTGATGAGTGACTTCTCGAACATGGTAAATTCTTTATTTACAACCTGCCCTCCTGTAATTGTAACAGACTCAATAATCTCTTCATACCCCAATAAACTCAACTTAAAAATATGCGCTTTTGAATCCGGTATTGAGATGGAAAACAAACCATCAAAATCACTTTGACCGATGACACTGTAATCATTCGTATCGACCACCACCACACCAAACATGGGTTCTCCTTGCGCATCCGAAATACGACCGCTGAATTTACCCTGGGCATATACGGTCGGACATGCAAAAAGGAGCAAGAGTGCTAAGGCACAAACATAAGGTATGAAACGAGCATTCATGTTTCGATGATTCTGCAATGGTTATGATTGTTTCTTGTTCTTCTTCTTACCCGACTTTCTTCCCTTCGATGCTTGTGGCTTCCACATAAATTCACCAACTAAAGCGGGGTGTAAAACTTCACGGTCCTGCGGGTTTGCATATACATATTGAATCGACTTCCCTTCAGGGGTACCAATCATAATATTCAATTTGTAATCGAGTTTACCTGCGGTCGTAACTTGAGCAATTAAAACGTGATTACCTGCGAGCGAATCGGCACCCAAGGATCCCTTACCCATGCATGCCCAAGCGCCATTCTCGACATACAAACGCTTTGCACGTGACACACTGCCCATGGCCCATCCTAATGAGTCTATGTTGTATACAGTTGTTACAGGCAATAACTGAGGGCGAGTCAGCCCGTCACAGTCTTCCAGCTTCAGGGTTAAAGGTCCCAAATCTTCTTCTGAGAGTTTTACCGTATTCTCCAAGAAACCGGCCTTAAAACGTAACAAACCATCCTTCGCCAGGAAATCAAACTTACGCGGTATACCTTGGTGATTCTCGGTTGCAGCGCCTGCTGTAACCCAAGAATCAAGCAACACGATATCGCGTGCGAGATCACGTTCCGGAATTATATTCGGATGGGTATTGCCCGAATGGTTGTGATTGAAGAATACCCGATCGCTCGAGATCTCAAGCGGATGATCAGGCGAGCCATATGCGGCTTGAAATCGATATCCAGGCTCCAAATCGACATAAATACGATAGGTTACAGAACCTTCCTCTAGAATGCCACTCGAGTTAAAACCTTTTGCGTCTTCCTTACTGCTGACGTAGTAAGGTTCCACAAAAATCCCCTGCAATCCCGTTTGAGCTGAAAGTGAGACTGCAAAACAAATGAGACAGATCGTGTATAGGTGCTTCATAGTTGGCTGCAAACCTGCAACCGCCACGAAAGATTAATGTGTAGAAGTCGTTATGATAAAAAAAAGAAAAAACTAAACCGCCGCCTTTTTGTTAGCTCTGTATTAAATAATTCACGCTTCAATATAAACAAGAAAGGGGCAAGCCAAACGACTTGCCCCTCGAAACATCATCCGTTCAATTATATCTCCACCGGCAACTCGCCCAGTGTCTTTCCATTCTCATCCATAACCGCAACACTATAGGTTCCTTTGGGCAAATCAAACACATAGCTTGTAAATGACAACTCACATTCTCCTGGTTGCTGATCATTCACATACTTCAACGGCTTAAGTATCTTACCCTGCTGATCCATCAAAGCGACCATACAATTGGTGGGCTCATTGACCTTGAACTTGACATGTCCATCAATTTCTTCGGAAGCACCGGTGAAAACCGCCTCATCAGGGTCGGTCGATTCACGATAACGAATGCGATAACCGGGGTCAACGACTTCAGGCTCATTCGCTTGAAAAACCTGCATGGCCGACAGATACTCATCCATGCTTGTGTTTCCCGGATGGAAGTTTGCCATCGAGTGTCCATTCGTATAGTGCCACACTATATTTTGTGTAATGTACTTCCGGTCGAGCTTATAGGGCTCCAATTCGCGAAGCGTTGCCACCATATCACTATTACCAAGTACAGGCTTCAAAAAATCAGCATATCCAATGGGAACACTTCTTCCCGGGGCGTTGCCACACAACGTCAGCAAACGCGCCCTGCGCTCCTCGCCTTCTGCCAGACAAATCATGTGCGACCGTGAGACAACCTGTGGCTGATACGATTCATCCGCTGTCGGAAAAATCCATCCCGAACCAATCTCAAGGTAAACGGAATCGTGCATCAGATTCGTCACAATCACATCCAATCCTGTACCGGCCTTCACCGCTTGATAGCGGATTATTTTTCTTTTCAACGCTTCACCTATATCAACGTGAGCAGCATAGGCGAACACAGCAGAGTAAGACAAGCAGAGGGTAGCGCTTAAAAAAACCACTTTCAAGTTTCTCATACTATTTAATTTTAAATTGAATTGAATGAACGTATTTATTTCAATGAAACAAACGAAATCTCAAAGGTTCGATTCGTTGCATCAGGGGCCTTCCAGAAATCCTTTACAACAGTGCCAAGCAAGACATTGGATACTTTGTTGACGGGTTCACCATTCTTGCGCATACTTAATGAAATTTCAGATAAAGGGGAAACATCCATGAGTGGTATCGTAAGTATTCGTGTATTGGAGAAACCTTCGCAAACAACGCCCAAATTATGTTGTACATACCTCCACTCGTCCGCAGCATATCCTCCTTGTATGGTAAGTACTGTTGTGCCTTGCTTATCGATTTCCTTCATTAGCGCATAATGACCCGGAGCATCAATCTTGGCAGACCAATAAGTACGTGTTCCTTCATAGGTAGTGCGCAGATGATTGCCGGCGAATTTCATCCAAACGCGGAGCACAGGGTCCCAACGCATCAACAAACAGTCACCACGATCCAACTTGGCAATTGGATTAAACATTACCTCAATGGGATTCTTCTCCAACATTTCACTTTCACCTTCCACAGTGAGTGCAGATAAATAGGACATTGGCTCACGCTCGTCGTTGTAGGTATTGAAACGAACAGCCATCACATCAAATGTGAGTTCATTCACCGAAGGCATCACATGCTGTGCAATCATTTGTGATGGACCAGGCAAACACAAAATGAAAAGGACGATTCTTATATTCATAGTTGGTAATTTTTACTTGTTCACGACCTTTTGCGCCACCAAATGCTCGGGCAATACAGCATCTCTCTTCCTCAAAAAAGATAGAATGTTTGCATTCGATATTGTCTTTGCCGGCAAGGGAAGAGTTGCATACTGATTACCCTGCAAATCAGCGAGAGTGAACTCGCAGATTACATGCTCAGGATCGGGCATGTTGCTAAATGAAGCTTGAAGCTGATTATCGGAAATAGTCGCTTCCACATCGATATAAGGACTTAAAGAAGTGGCACGCGCACTGAGTATTGCGTAACCCTCAGGAGCGCAAAACTTCATC
>JBIKSC010000209.1:0-4704 GCA_044348775.1 Flavobacteriales bacterium
TTTATCGCCAGCAAACCACCCTCACCACATTGTATATTCTTAGTTTCATGAAACGAAAAAGCAGACATGTGACCCAAGGTACCTAGCGGACGCCCCTTATAGAAACTGTCGATGGCCTGCGCAGCATCTTCAATGACCAACAGATTATGCTTGTCTGCAATACTGTTTATCTTATCCATATCACAGGCTACTCCTGCATAGTGCACAACAACGATAGCCTTGGTGCGCGGTGTGATTAGTGATTCAACCGAGTCTTCATCGATACCCGGATGATCGGCCCGACTATCGGCGAACACAATGTGCGCTCCGCGGAGCACAAACGCATTGGCTGTGCTCACAAACGTATAAGAGGGGACAATGACTTCATCGCCCGGTTGAATATTTGCCAGTATAGCCGACATTTCGAGAGCGTCGGTGCATGACGTAGTAAGCAGCGCTTTTCGCATAGCGTAGTTCTGCTCAAAAAACGCATGACACTTTTTAGTGAACATGCCATCGCCCGAGATTTTTCCTGACCGGACCGCTTCTTCAATGTAGGCGGTCTCATTGCCCGTGAGATGAGGTTTATTAAAGGGGATCATTATGCCTTTTTGTATCGTGCCGGAACACCCAAGTATAGTCCGGGATTAATTAAACTTTCAGTTACTACAGCGCCGGCTCCTGTTCTAACAAAGTCAGCAATCTGCAGATTATCGACAACGCAAGTGCCAATGCCCAAACTTACACAATTCCCAACACGCACAAAACCGGCCACCTTAACAGCGGGCGAAAGAAATGAATGAGCGCCAATGGTTGTGTCGTGTGCTATAACAACACCTGCGTTCAATAGCACATTATCCTCCAATTGCGCCTTCATGTCGATAACACAACCCGGATAAACAACAACGCCACGGCCGATCTTGGCAGAAGGGTCGACATAAGAAGAAGAATGAATAAGTTTTCCGAAAGGCACTTCACCCGAGAGTGTATCAAATATGTTTTTTCGTTGCTCAAAGTGTTTGTAGCCTATTGCAACCAAAAGCTCATCAAACAAACCGTCCTTAAACGACGTTAACACATCCGACACTTTCCCCAAAACCGGCAATCCATGACGGGCAATTCCTGGCTCTGCAAAATCATCAAAAAAACCCACTACCGAATAGTGATTGTCGTTGCGTGCATGCCAGGCAATTTGTTCACCCAAATCACCGGAACCGATTATTGCGAGTCTTTTCAAAGCCATTGCGTTAGTTGTTCAAGGTGTTGTATACGTGCGACATTGGCATGCGGAAAGTGATTCAACCGATCGATAAGAACAGCATTTATTCCCAGTTGCAATGCCGGGTGCACATCCAGTTTCATGCTGTCTCCAACGAACAAAATCTCGTTTGGATGCAATCCCGACTCATCCATCATGCGATTAAAAAAGAGTGGATTCGGCTTCTTTACTCCCTCGTCTTGCGAACACAAAATCCATTTAAAGTCTACTTTAAAATGATGAATCAGTTTGTCACGAAGCGAAGAATCCCAATTGGACAAAATTCCAATCGGAAGCGGAATGTTGGAAAGAGATGAAGTGTCCGAGAATGGCTGCCAAGGCAAATATGTGCAAGCCTCAAAGATCTCGTCCAATAAAATTTCATTCGGCGCTATACCCAATGCATAGAGTACATGACTATTAAATTGTGTGTAAAAATCACGAGATGTTTTATCCGGAAAAACGAATGCCTCTGACAAAAACTTATGCACGTATCGCAGATCCGATTCGCTCACGTCATGCCCATGCCGCTGAAGAACGGATGCCATCTTCGTAAAAAGATCCGGCTTTTCCAGCAACGTGTTGGCAACATCAAAGAAAACAGACTTAATCATTCGTAGCTGTAAAATTGATCGTTCCTATTCTTGATATCCTGAAGCTTAGTATCAGGATAAACAATATCTACCATGACCCGCATAGCGCTTCCCAGTTTCACATTGGGTCTATCAGGTGCTTCGTGAAAAAGCAGCTCCTGGATTGTGAAAGCGACATCATTGAAGCCGAATTGTGATCGAATGGAATTCGTTCCGGAAATTCGACAGTTGATTTCAAATGGCACAATACCCTGTTCAGTCACTTTTGATTGAATATTGACAGATCCTCGAAAAGGAAAGGCGCGAACCATTTGCGTCGCAAGTTCATTCACCTCGTCGTCATACTCTTTTATCACTTCTGCGCGGGCCGTGTTTCCGGATTCGAGCTCTCGCCGCATGGTAATGCTTCCCAGCAGGGAACCATCTTGCAGGACATAGAACGTGGAAGTAATTTCCGGGCCCTCAAGCAGTTGTTGCACCAAATTGCTGTCATCGAATGCGGCAACGTCGGCTGGCTGAATATGTATGCCACGACTTCCTCTTCCCTCGCGGGGTTTTACGATATAGCGTTCAAATTGCCCTGTGAATTTCGAAGGCAAAACTGAAGGAGCGAAGGGAATGTTCTCTTTACTAAACGCCTCCCAGTTTCGGTACTTATCGAGACAAAAAAATGTCACCTCCGCCGGCGAAGCAGCAATAGGAATCGCAAATTCGGATTGATGTTTCGCAAGGTAGTATGACTCGTAGTCGGTGCTCGGTATGATAAGCTCAGCGCCTGTTGCGGAGATCACTTTCAACATTGCATCTACGTAGTTAGTATCGTATGCAAAAGGCACTTCAAACACTTCATCGCAAAGGTGATTTCCTGCACTTACACGCGCCACATTTACCCCGACAATCTTCAAGTCGCGATTCATGGATCGCGCATTACGCACAATACCTTGTCCAACAACACCTCCAATACCGGTCACTATTATTGTCTTCATGCTCTAATCATATCGCGAATTGTCTCGCGCAGTTCAAATTTCGGTATAAATCCTATGCGCTCATGCGTGATGTGATCATCATAGCTTACTCCGGAATCGTCCACGTGCGGCGTGTGCTTTATTTCTGAAGGCAATGCTTCTGCTATCATTTGAGCTACTGCCAGGTTAGAATGCTCTTGCCTCGAAACTCCGAGCACTATACCCTTCAGATCGTCATCGGTGAGTATTTGAATGAGTGCCGCAGCATCGCGAACATCCAAATAATTTTGGGTGCGGGCTCCCTTTCCCCATACACTCATGTACTTCTGACTCCTTGCCTGCTCAATCCATTTCGGTATAACGGAGATAGGTTTCATACCCTTACCAATTATGGAAGAAAATCGCACGATGATGGAATTCTCCAATTGAGCAACCACTTGTTCTGCTTTCCACTTGGAAGCTGCGTAACGGGTATTCGGCATGACCTTCGTTTTCGTTGTGATCACACTGTCTTCGCATTGGCCGTATACAGAAACCGAAGAAGCAAACACCCAACGCGCTTCCGGGTATGCAAGTGCTAAGCGTTGAGTAAGTTGCACATTGATAATTTCAAAACTATCCGATGGTTCATCTAGTTTACCATAAGGAATAAAAGCGGCAAGATGAACCACCACGTCAACACTCGGAAATTCTTTGTGCAAATCTTCGACTGAGTAAAATACCTGCTGCCCTGGTTCCGTCGGATTCATTGAGCTTGCCGGATTCAGCAGAAAAGCGCAATCGTGATGCTTGAGCAAGTCGGCCACGTGCCTTCCTAAAAAACCGGAAGCTCCTGTGATGATTATGCGACTTTTACTCATTCGGGCGTTAAACGAAATTCTTCAATGTTGACGTATTATAAAAGACCACGAAGGATGTGGATCGAAAAATCGTCAACCCGGCAGTGTCGACCAGATTTACGATCAAACGATTCATCCACCGGTATAAAAAGCAAATCATGATTCGTCAAACTGAAGTGATGATTCCTGCGGAGGACGACCATTGCAATTGGGGGCGAATCATTCCATTGATTTTGCCGAGGAAACCATTTTCGCGCGCTTGATCTTTAATTTCAAACGAAACCATACTCCTCTGAGCAAAAAGCTTGCTCATTCCCGGAGTGTGAAAATAAATATCCATTTGGTACAAATCATCGTTGAGGAAGTTGCCGGGAATGATACACGTAAAAACAGTGGGCATACCGGGTGGGCTATGAAGCTTACCTCCGGAACCGAATACAACCTCTTCTTTGGCCGTTTTCAAATCGAACCCAACCGAAAGATGGTGGTCTTTGGTATGATTAATCAACGTGATTTTCAATCTCACATCCGAAGCGATATCGATGATGTCTGAAGGGTTTTCCGAGCTTCCGTTTTCAACCGCTGCTTCAACGATCGTGATATGCTCGTTGCCCAACTTCTTACTTTCAGTGGACTGTACAACGCGCCTTGCCAGCAAGTCACGCGACACATACTCGCGCACCACATCAAGTGTTGGACCTTGCATAGCGAGACTCCCCATATCAAGATAAATACCCTGATTGCAAAGTGTTTCAACTGCGGTTAGGTTGTGGCTTACAAACAAAACCGTGCGTCCCTCCGAAGTACTCACCTGATTCATTTTGCCAAGACATTTCTTCTGAAACTCAGCATCACCTACGGCAAGAACTTCGTCGACAATTAGAATTTCAGGTTCAAGATGGGCAGCAACTGCAAAAGCTAGCCTCACATACATACCTGAAGAGTACCGTTTTACAGGAGTATCGATGTAGCGTTCAACACCCGAGAATTCAATAATCTCATCAAGTTTAGACGTTATCTCATGGCGGCGCATACCGAGTATAGAACCATTGAGATAAATATTTTCACGT
>JBIKSC010000210.1:0-4673 GCA_044348775.1 Flavobacteriales bacterium
GGGATCCGAAAAACACCTTGGCATAAATCGTACTATCGAGGTAAAATCCCGATTGATGAATTGTTTCATTACCCCCCCACACCTCACGTTTTCCGATGTTGAAAAGGGGGCGCAAAGCTGCAACTTCGCCGAGCGGATGTTTCAGATCGACATATGCTGCTTTTCTCCATGTCCAATTTTTTGGATCATCACCAAAGGTTGATTTTAACTCGCTGTATGCTTTTTCGAATGCGGATGCCAGGATGCTGGCATGCGTCTCAGTTGCCGAGGTGTGCACATTATCCCACCAGATACTTTGTGGGTTTTCCTGTAACACTTTGATGGTTCGTTGAAATTGGTGTGTGGTCAGAAATAATCGAAAATGTTCCGGTCCCATCTCATCTTCCATGGCCATTCGCATACTGTGATAAAGTATGCGGTTATAAAGCGTTGGGGTTACTAATTCTGGGGAATACTCTCCGTTCCATGCTACATGACTATTAATTTCAGAGTAATAATCTGCGTGAGTTGTTGCTAAAATCGGTTGCCATGTTTTCCAAATGGATTCATCTACTTCGCTTCTGCAATCATTGATGAGGCCTTGCATTTTTTCTAGCGTCCAAGCATTTTCGGGTTCAAGCAACGTTCGAATGCGGTCGGCTCTGTATTGTGGTTTATAGTAGCCCGGATAAAAAAGTCGCTTGTGAGAGGTGTCTGATGAATACTTGAGTAAGTCGTCGGGCCAATCATTAGCACTGTATATGAAACCATGTTCAGGATCAATACAGCGCGGATTCATATCGAATGGGTAGTAGCCGGTCCATTCATTTGTGGAATCGCTTCCATCATGAATCGTCCAGCTGTTCATGGTTTCCGTGCGTTGCGTCAACCTAGCAGCAGCCCACCAAGCAATGTGACCTTGAGCATCACCGTAATTGATGCTCAATCCAGGGGCATGTATCAAAGCAACGCCTTGTTCGAAAGAGCTGATGTCGCGGGCGATATTCATTTTCCACAAGGCTTCCAGGTTCTGATTTTCCAGTTGTGTGTAGGTCCATTTTACAGAAATAGGTTGCGAAGGCATCGATTTGAATACGTCGTTAATAACAGCACCATGTCGTGTTATGCGCACATCAATAGTGGTGTCTTGGGATCCCTTTACGCGAATCGTATACTTCTTCGTTTCGCAGGGTTCGTAGTTGCCGTTATACAGAAATAACGTGCTATCGCCGGGCGAAGGCTGTTCGGCATAAAAGTCCATATCGTCGTTGAGCAACATGGTAACGCCCCAAGCCTTGTGGCGGTCGCGACCAATCATGGCAAAAGGAACCCCGGCCAGGTAGTGGCCATACATCTCGAATTCGGGAGAATGCAGGTGGGCTTCGTACCATGTTTGAGGAATCATATAGCCGATATGCGTATCGTTGCTCACGATTACTTCGCCCGATTCAGTTTTCGAACCACTCACAGCCCAGGCATTGCTGCCATTGAGGGTTGCAAAGGGCATGAGGCTTTCGGTTTCACTGAAAACGTCGGCGAGCGAGAGCAATGACCGGAAGTAGGCAGAGTCATGCGGCGTGGTGGGAATGGCAGATTCATCGTCATGAAATAACCCCATTTGGTTCAGATGCTCTTGGGTAAAGTTGCGAGCGATGTAGTCGATTGCGGGTTCTGTTTTCTGCGCCATCCCAAAATTAAATGCCATAGCTCCCGTGATATAATACAAATCGATAGGCTCAAACTTGTGTTTGGTGATTCCGATAATGCTGAATTCAGGTGGAGTAGGCCCGTTGTCGATAAACTGATTTACACCCGCCAGATATGCTTCGATGGCTTCATACATCGGGGTGCCTTTTTGCTGTTCTAATCGCGCTGCAGATACTTCAGCGTATTCTTTCATGCCCAGCGTGAGGAATATGCGATCCACCTTTATCATGGGCTGTCCAATAATTTCTGCGAGTGTTCCGCTACCCGCCCGACGCATCATTTCCATTTGAAACAATCGTTCTTGCGCGTGAACGAAACCAAAGGCCATGAAGAGGTCATGATTGTTTTCAGCTTCTATATGGGGAACACCGAAGTCATCGAAGTGAATGGTTACAGTCTTTTGAAGTCCGTTCAAAGGAAGAGATCCTTCATAGGTTGGCAACGACGAACGCAACCATAGATAACTTCCAAGTAAAGCGATAGTCACGATTGCAGCGACCAGGGTAATGAGTTTTTTCATTGGTTAAAGGAATTAAGGATAATAGGATAACAGTGGGTGCGCCACTAGCCACTCACTACTCGTCATTAGCCATTAGACACTATTTTTAGTCCACAAACCTGAACATCCGCCCCCAACGCAATTCGCCTGTCTCCTGATAGTTTGGATCTTCTTTTGAAAGCCAGGTAAATACCGGTTTTCCTACGATATGGTCTTCCGGTACGAATCCCCAGTATCGAGAATCGGCGCTTTGGTGGCGATTGTCACCCATCATCCAGTAGTATCCTTGTTTGAACGTGTAGCTATCTGCAGGAGAACCGTTGACTATGGCCTTGCCATCGATTACTTGCAAGGTATTTCCTTCATAGTTCTGGATTACTCTTCTATAAAGAGCAATGTTCTGTGGCGTGAGTTGAACTGTTTCACCCTTTGCTGGGATATGCACAGGACCGAAATTGTCGCGTGTCCATGTATTGAAAGGAGCTAACGGAGAGTTTGGGAAGATGGCTTGCGGATCAAACGATTCTGCAAGGGTATCATTATTTACTTCGAGCATAATTACATCAGGATTACCGCGAAGTTTTTCAGCATCCATTGCAGTGAAGGACGATTGATAGACTGTTGTACCTGCGTCGCTGATGCTATTTCTATCATTGATATTGACCTTGTATTCAGCATAAATTTTCTTGAGGGCTGCCGGATTTTTTGTTTGGAAACGGTAGCTATGCATTACACCTTCCGGGTCTTGCAAGGGTTGACCGTTGATGTGAACTTGTCGATTGATGATACTCAACTCATCGCCGGGTGTGGCTATACAGCGCTTTACATAGTTTTCTCTTTTATCCATAGGCCTGTATCGAACACCGCCAATTGCTAAAGGCTTAGGAGCTCTTTGACTTCTTTCATATCCGCATACAGTGCATATTTTTTTAATAGCAAAGTTGTTGCGAGCCGTGTGCTCGAAACGCTCCGGATTCTCGCTGTATTTATCGTATCCTCCTGCAAGAACGATGGCTTCTTTGCGCACATAACTGTAGTAGTCGTGGCCGGCATAAAATGGATCGACCATGATGGTGTCGCCATGAGGGAAGTTGAAAACGACAGCATCTAGGCGTTCAGGGCTGCCAAATCCGGGCAAGCGGAAATAAGGCAAGCTAATGGCTTCGCTATAGCTGTTGGTCATGCCTCCCGGGAGAGCGTTGTGCAAGAATGGAACTGCCAGAGGAGTTTGTGGCACTTTCGGACCATAACTCATTTTACTTACAAAGAGGTAATCACCAACGAGCATGCTCTTTTCCATGGATGGGGTAGGAATGGTGAATGCTTCGAAAAAGAATGTTCGAATAGCTGATGCTGCAATGACTGCAAATAGAAGGGCCTCTGTCCATTCACGGGTGAACGATTTTTTCTTTCCGGTCCAGTCGCGCGGCCCCAGATAGGGAAGGTTCTTTTCCTTGAATGCCAGTTGCAGAAAGCCCAACCAAGGGAGGGCACCAAATAGCCACTGATCTTTGGTTGAACGCTTTCCGAATGCGATTCCGGCTTCAACATTCAAGATTACCATGAGAAATAAATTGATGCCAGGGCAAAGGATTACGAAAAACCAATACCAGGGGCGCTTGATCATCTTCAACATGGGAATGAAGTTGACCAACGGAATGTAGCCCAACGTGCCGTTTATCCCCGCGCGCTTCAGCAGAGGCGGGAGAGTGATGCTGTAAACAAGCACGAGTGCGATAAGAAGTGACCAGGCTATCATACTATTTTATTAGGGCCTCAAAAATAAACGATGAAGTGCAGCGCCCAAGAAAGTAACATTGATTAACGTGACAGAGAAAGAACAACTATTCAAATTATTACTTTCGCCCTATGATTACTGCTACGGGCATAACCAAATCCTACGGAAACCTTCAGGTGCTGAAGGGAGTTGATGTGCACATCAAGAAGGGCGAAGTAGTTTCCATTGTAGGTGCTTCAGGGGCAGGTAAGAGCACGTTACTGCATATACTGGGCACGCTCGACAGGCCCGATACAGGTAAGGTAATGTTTGAGCAACAGGTGGTGACCGCTATGAACTCACGTCAGTTGGCTCAATTTCGAAACAAGCACATCGGTTTTATCTTTCAATTCCATAATTTATTGCCTGAGTTTACGGCACTTGAGAATGTGTGCATACCGGCATTTATCGCAAAGGCAGATGTAAAGGAGTCTGAACAACGAGCTCAGGAACTTTTACATTTCCTTGGGTTGGCCGAACGTGCGCAACACAAGCCCAACCAACTGAGCGGCGGCGAGCAACAGCGAGTTGCAGTGGCTCGAGCGCTGATGAATAACCCCGATGTTATATTGGCCGATGAACCGTCGGGAAATCTCGACTCGAAAAACGCTCGGGAACTCCATCAACTATTCTTCACACTGCGCGAGAAATACAATCAGACATTTGTCATCGTCACCCACAACGACGAGCTCGCCGGCCTTGCAGACAGAG
>JBIKSC010000211.1:0-4669 GCA_044348775.1 Flavobacteriales bacterium
CGGCATGTCGCTTTCCAATATGCCCCTGACCAATAACCGCAAATTTTACTTTATTCATATCCTATCTCTCTAAACTCTATTCGTTATACCTCATCTTCAGTCCCCAGTCCCCAGTCCCCAGTCCCCGGTCCTCAGTCCCCAATCTTCCGCACCGCCCCCTCTCTTAGTTCATACCGTTCTCCCGACTCCGGGCAGACCGCTTCACCGGCTTCATTGAAATCCAACTGATGTCCATACTCGCTCATCCATCCGCGCTGGCGAGCAGGGTTCCCCACCCACAAGCTGTAGGCCGGTATGTTCTTCGTTACGACTGCTCCTGCGCCAATAAAGGCATAAGGTCCTATGTCGTGCCCACACACAATAGTTGCATTGGCTCCTATCGAAGCGCCTTTACCCACGTGTGTTTTAGCATACTCGCTCTTGCGGTTGACGGCGCTGCGTGGATTGATGACGTTTGTAAAGACCATGGATGGGCCTAGAAAAACATCGTCGTCGCAGGTAACTCCTGTGTAGATTGAAACGTTATTTTGAATTTTGACATTACGCCCAAGAACTACTTCGGGTGATATCACAACATTTTGTCCAATGTTGCATTGTTCTCCTATGACACACTTCGGCATGATGTGCGAGAAATGCCAGATTTTAGTGCCCTTTCCAATCGTACATCCATCATCAATGACGGCTGTGGGGTGGGCAAAGTATTCGCTAGTTTCCATCGTGGTTTTGAAGGGCTAAAAGTAACATTTTTGAATAGAACAACGATTAGCTTTTTCTATCCAAACTCTCATACTCGCTGTTGCGACTGATGTATTCCGGTACAAGTTGCTTGAGCAAGCGAACCATTTCCATGTTGTTTTGAGTATCGAACAAGGCAATAAGTTCCGTCACTTTTTGGCTGATTTCCTCGAAATCATATTCGCGAACCTTTGCTTTCAAAATCTTCGGATGGTGCGTAGGAACAGTGCCTTCAGCGGAGCTGAGAACTTCTTCGTAAAGCTTTTCTCCCGGACGCAAACCTGTCATCGTGATTTCAATGTCCTTTCCCAATTCCAATCCTGACAGGCGTATCATGTTCTTGGCAAGATCAATAACCTTCACACTTTCCCCCATGTCGAATGCGAAAATTTCACCGCCGCTGCTCATGGCTCCTGCTTCCAATACCAAACGCGCTGCTTCGGGTATGGTCATGAAGAATCGCGTCACATCAGGGTGGGTTACCGTGAGCGGTCCACCTTGTTCAATTTGCTTTTTGAAAGTAGGTATCACGGAACCATTCGATCCGAGGACATTTCCGAAACGAGTGGTTACGTATGCTGTATTACTGTGGTGGTCTTTCGACTGCACATATATTTCTGCAACGCGTTTGGTAGCGCCCATCACATTCGTTGGGTTTACTGCTTTGTCAGTCGAAATGAGCACAAACCTTTCAACTCCAAACTCGTCGGCTAAGTCAGCCATCACTCGTGTGCCATGCACATTGGTTAACACTGCCACGCTGGGATTTTGTTCCATGAGCGGAACATGCTTGTAGGCGGCGGCATGGTAAACAATTTGTGGGCGGAAATGTGTCATCATGCGCCGCATGCGATCCATGTTGCAGACATCGCCCATGACCACCTCAAATCGTCCTTGAAAGCCACGCCCCAAGAGCTCGTTCTCCAATAAAAAGATGGGGGTTTCTGCTTGGTCTAGTATGATTACCTTTCCTGCTTTGCAGCTCAATAACTGACGCACTAGCTCGCTGCCAATACTTCCGGCAGCTCCGGTAACGAGTACACATTTATCAGAAACCTGATTGATAACAGGGGTGCTTTCCAGTTCAATGGTTTCACGTCCGAGCAATTCTTCAATCTTGATTTCACGAATTTGACGGGCACTCAATTGACCACCAATCCACTGATTGATAGGCGGGATGTTCGAAACGTGTACGCCTGCTTGCAACGCTTTGCCAATGAAGTCGGCCTTCATCTTGGCATCCAAACTCGGGATGGCTATGATGACTTCATCGACCTTTTCGGTCTCAAACAAGTCGTCCAGTTTCTCACGCGAGTATATGGATTTGCCGTCGAGCGTTTTTCCTTGCTTGTGCGGATTGTCGTCTACAAAGGCAATGATTTCCATTTTCGACCTTGGATCGCGGTCAATGGCTTGTTTCGTGATTAGGCCGCTTTCTCCGGCGCCATAAATGATGGCTCTTTTACTAACCTTTCCGGGGTTCTTCAATTCCACATAGATCACTTTCACTGCAATGCGCAATACGATCATGCTGAACAGCGTGATGAGGTATTCAATTACTAAAATGGAGTAGGGTATGAAGAACGGACCATCGAACAAAACGAATTTCAGCAGATTCAGAATGGCAAATAGAGCAGTTCCTGCCGTCAGCACGGTGAAAATGCGAAGTGTATCTTGAGAGCTTGTGAATCGAATGATACCTGCATAGGTTTTGCCCAATAAAAATCCGGCGAGCCGAACACCCAATAGAATAGGAATGAAGGCTTTTGCAAGTTTGAGCTCTTCCGCCGGAGGCGCAAATTCAAAGCGAACCAAATAGGCAGCTACGAAAGCCACCAAACAGATGAGCAGGTCAAGGCCAAGAATCAGCCAACGGGGTGTATTGCGTTGCGGAATGAGCACGCGCAAATGTAGGATAGTATTATGTTCCCCAAACGCCTCACCGACCCTTGGTCGCTGGTTTACTGCCCCCTAACATACGATTATCGTTCAACTCCATAACCCTACTATCCAACTTCCGCCGTATTTTCGCGCCACAATTAAGGATACATGGAAATCATCGGAAAAGTAAAGTTGATCCGCGATGAGCAATCGTTTGCCAGCGGTTTTACCAAGCGTGAATTTGTTATTACAACCGAGGAGCAATACCCTCAGGATATTCAATTTGAACTGCTCAAGGATAAGGGAAGCCTCATTACGAGCTACAATCAAGGCGATCGTATCAAGGTCTTTTTTGATATACGCGGAAGAGAGTACCAAGGTAAATATTATAACAGCTTGGTTTCCTGGAAAATCGAAGGCCAAGGCGCTGAATCTGCTCAGCAACCTGGTCCGCCGATGCCTCCTCCAATGCCACCTACAGCAGCAGAAATGGAAGACGATCTTCCTTTCTAAGCTAAACACAACACCCACATTTGGAATTTACTGAATTAAACCTGCATAGCCAACTCCTCGAGGGAATCCTCTCGATGAATTACAAAAATGCAACTCCCATTCAAGAGAAAAGCATTCCTGTAATTCTCTCGGGCAAAGACCTCATCGGCATCGCACAAACGGGCACCGGTAAAACGGCTGCTTTTGTGCTTCCCATACTCAACATGATTATGGATAAGCCCGATCATGTTGGACCGCAGGCTCTCATCATTGTTCCAACCCGCGAACTGGCGCTGCAAATAGATCAGGCTGTTGAAGCCTACTCGTATTTCACGGGTACTTCTTCTGTTGCCATTTATGGCGGCGGAGATGGTCAGGATTTCTACCAGGAAAAAATGGCCATTCTGAATGGTGTCGATATCATAATAGCCACGCCGGGAAGGCTCATATCGCACATGAACGTTGGGCATGTCGATTTTTCTAAACTTCGCTTTCTCATTTTGGACGAGGCCGACCGGATGCTCGATATGGGCTTCCAACCTGATTTGTTCCGAATCATTCGCGGTGTAAACGAAGACCGCCAAACGCTCATGTTTTCAGCCACAATGCCTCAGGGAATTGCTCAATTGGCCAAGACATTCATGCGGGACCCGGAGCAAGTGAGTATCGCCATCTCAAAGCCTGCAGAGAAGGTCAAGCAAAGTGTTTACATGGTGCATGACTCCCAAAAGTTGGCGCTTATGCTGCACATCCTGCGTGATGAGTCTCGACGCGATCAATGCATCATTGTGTTCTGTTCTCGCAAGCACGCGGTTAGTGCGCTGCATCGCAAGTTGGTCCAAGCGGGCGTGCAGGCCGATCGCATTTCGAGCGATTTGGAACAAGATCAGCGTGAAGAGGTCATGCGGAAGTTTCGCAACAAGCAAATAAACGTACTCGTAGCTACCGATGTCATTAGCCGTGGAATCGACGTGGATGGCATCGATATGGTTGTCAACTTTGACGTACCACGCGATGCGGAAGATTATGTTCACCGCATTGGGCGCACCGCCCGCGCTCAGCGCAGCGGAGAAGCACTAACGCTTGTTTCACCGGAAGACTTGCGAGGTTTTCATCGAATTGAAAAGCTCATCGAGAAAAAAATTGACGTAATCCCTCTGCCGGAGTCACTTGGTCCGGCCCCCGAGTTTCCAGCCGACCAACCTAGATCACGCCCCAAGCCTCCTTTTCGCGGCAACAAGAAAAGATTCAATGGCGGGCAAAGAGCGAAGTAGGTAATAGGGGATAGGTAATGGTAATAGGTAATAGGGGATAGGTGCTATGCCTCCAAGGAGAGACGTCATTCCCCCTTCTCCATTCTTCATTCTCCCTATTTTTGCCCAAAAAGCGCCACTCTCCGTGCCATCCGAATATTCGCAGCTTACCACACGCCATTCGCCATTCAAACTAGGGCCTCATCAGGCGCCTGTGTATGCGCTTGCCCGAGGAGCTTCGGATGAATTTCTATTCACGGGGGGCGGTGATCGTGTTGTGCCGTTATGGAATATTCAATCTGGTCAAC
>JBIKSC010000212.1:0-4653 GCA_044348775.1 Flavobacteriales bacterium
ATTGCCAATCCGCAGTTCTTTCGCGACTTCCTGTTTGTACACTGGGAATCGCTCGGTGTGCTGGGCCGCACATACATAGCGGCAGAAGGCATAAACGCACAAGTCAGTGTGCCAACCAATCGCTTCGTGGCATTTCGCGAAAACTTATTCAACATTACGTTTCTCGATGGCGTGCGACTGAACACCGCGGTGGAAGACGACAGTAAGTCGTTCTACAAACTCATCATCAAGTTGCGTAGCAAAATTGTTGCCGATGGTATTGAAGACCCGAGCTTTAATCCCTCCAACACAGGTGTGCATCTTTCCGCGGAAGCGTTCAATGAACTGACGTCAAAACCCGACACAATCCTCATTGACATGCGCAACCATTACGAAAGCGAGGTGGGTCATTTCAAAGACGCTATCCTACCCGATGCCGATACGTTTCGTGAAGAAATCGAAATGGTGGAAGACATGCTGAAAGGAAAAGAAGAGAAAAACATAGTGATGTATTGCACCGGTGGTATTCGGTGCGAGAAAGCATCGGCCTACCTAAAGCACAAAGGATTTCCCAATGTTCATCAACTCGAAGGTGGCATAATCAAATACGCGCGCGACATCACAGAACGGGGTTTAGAAAACCGTTTTCTCGGGGTAAACTTTGTATTCGATGAACGGCTTGCTGAACGAATTTCAGACGACGTCATTGCGCAGTGTCACCAATGCGGCGCGCCCTTCGATCATCATACCAATTGCGCCAACCTTGCGTGCCACATCCTCTTCATTCAGTGCCCTTCCTGCAAAGAGAAAATGAATAACTGTTGCTCTGATTCGTGCAAGGAAATTTCGCAACTATCGGAGGATGCGCAAAAAGAGTTGCGTAAAGGGAAAGCGCCGGGTCGCAATATCTTTAAGAAGGGGCGAGGCGAACATTTAGTCTACAAGACCAATCGCATCAAGCCGGATTAAGACTACCCGCCTATCTCATTCAGCCTTGGCACTCCCTGCGCGCGCAGAAACGCGATATGCTCGCGCAGTGCAGCTCCAAACGTGGGTTTCTCATAGTACGGCACACCATACTCTGCGGCTGTTTTTTTCACGATTTCAGAAATTGCCGGATAATGCACATGGCAAATCCTGGTAAATAGATGATGCTCTATCTGAAAATTCAAACCACCCACATACCAAGACAACCATTTGTTTTTCGTTGAAAAATTCATCGTCGTGCGCAACTGGTGCTCGGCCCAGGAATAGGGAATAAAACCCTTTTCATCAGGCTGAGGAAAATAGGCATCCGGAACTACGTGAGCCAATTGAAACACCACCGACAAAATCCAACCGCTTACTGCATGCATAATCAGAAACCCTACAATAGCTTGCCACAGCGGCATTCCCAGGTAAACCGGTATACCGATAAAAGCCGAGAAATACAGCGTTTTTACGATAGCGGTTTTAAGCAGCCATAGAGCGTTTTTCACACGCGATTGCTTATTCAATCCAACCTTTTTGTAGTGAATAAACTGAACCAGGTCCTTGGCTAATCCCCAATAGAGCGTGAGAATCATATACAAGAAAAAAGCATAGAACCATTGATAACGGTGTGCTTTATTGGTCGGTCCGTGGGGTGATAATTTCAAGGCCAGCTTCGTGTCTATGTCTTCGTCCAGGCCGGCAATGTTGGTGTAAGTATGGTGCAACACATTGTGCTGCATTTTCCAGTTCATAACCATACCCCCCAACAGATTCAAACTATAACCCACCCAGCGATTGACGTTTTCATTGGCTGAATACGCTCCGTGATTTGCGTCGTGCATAACACTCATTCCTATACCCGCAAGGAAAACCCCGGTTAGCGCGAACAACACGAAGCTCAGAGCTGGCGATGGCAAGAAAGCGATCTGCAACGCAATACCGGCCAAATATCCACCAACCAACACAATTGTCTTTACTACCATTGTTGCGTTGGCATATTTACTCTGACCTGTCGACTCGAAATAGTGCTCCACACGTGAGCGCAACTCCTTATAGAACACTTGTTGTTCCGGGGTTCCAAACACAATTCCCGGTTTCGATTTTTGGTGATTCAACTTAAAATAATTATGAGCACAAGGTACTAAGTGTGCGTTCCACACACGTAGATTCGTGCATTATTTAATAAACCTTAGCTGTGCGTTATTTCATTCTCTTGATTGTTGTTTGTGTGTTTGTCGCTTGCTCCCATAAATCATCACGGCCAACGCCCGGCTACTATCAATTGCTATTTAAGACCGAAAACGGTGTCATTCCTGCGCGACTCGACATTACGGAAGCCGGGGGGTGGAACATCCTGAATGCTGAAGAGCTCATTCGACTCGACTCAATCATCTTTACCGAAGATTCATTTTTCGTTAAACTACCACTGTTCGACGCTTCATTGCGCGGCACTTGGCGGAACGACAGCTTGCTGGGTGTATGGACCGATCACTCCCGCAACACATACAGCGTTCCGTTTTCCGCCGGTATCAACACTTTAGTAGAGTACACTAACCAGCCGGAAGAACTCACCTATGATGTGATTTTCTCTCCTTCCGATACAGCTGAAACCGGCAAGGGAGTGGCTGTTTTGCGTAAGCACGGAAATATTGTTACGGGGACCGTCTTAACTGAGACAGGCGATTATCGCTATCTCCAAGGTGAGTGGAACGACAATCAACTCTGGCTTTCTGCCTTCGATGGCACACATCTGTTTTACCTGAGTGGTGAAGTGCTTGGCGATAGTATTACTAACGGAATATTCCTCAGTGGTAAACACTGGAAGGAGTCATGGGTTGCGGTAAAAAGCAATACCAACACTCTCCGGAACCCCTACAGCATTACAACACTTCAAGTAAACGACAATCCGACATTCACAGTGCTCAACAGTGAAGAATCACCCGTTGTATTCGATTCTTCCACGTGGAAAAACAACGTCAGCATTATTCAGATTATGGGTTCGTGGTGCCCCAATTGTACCGATGAAAGTCGTTTTATGAAAGAGCTGCACGCCGGCAATACCGGGCTGCAAATCATTCCAATTGCCTTTGAAAGGGGTGATGATGTGACTGTGGCCTGCAGGCGCGTAGCTAGTCAATTCAACCAGTTACAGCTGCCCTATCCATTTTACTATGGCGGGAAGGCAAGTAAAGAAGAGGCTCAAAAAACCCTCAACTTCCTCACCGAAGTTCACTCGTTTCCAACCACAGTTTTCATCGATAAGAAAGGGATAATTCGACGTGTTTACACGGGTTACTACGGTCCTGGAACACACGACGAATACGAGAAACACTCAGCAGAAATAAAAACGCTTGTGGCGGATTTACTCAGCGAGTAATTAGAGATTCAGGAAAACTGCAAATCCGCCTGATACAGTCATGAGTCTACTGTCGTTCAAATCAGCAGTGGGTCTATCACTTGACTCATCACGGAGGTAGGCGCCATAACCAAGGAAAAGATCAAAGCTCACTGCTTTCAACGCAAAATGATAACCGGGACCAAAACCGGCATTAATACCGGATGATTGTACCGTATATGATTCGTAATAAGATGACAAGCTGTTATAGTAATCATATCGGTTAAATGTCTGATACTGATATTCCACCCCTGCATGCAAGAACAGTTCACCAACGCTGTACTTCTTTAAACGTGCATAACCGGTAAGTCCTGCATTGTAGTATTCATCATTGTTGGATGCCACGGGTATAAAAGACACCTGAATGCCGTAGGTCTTCGGCCAATATCTGTAGGCCAATCCTTTACCATTAGCGGAACTTAGTACAGCACCGATTCCATGTTTAGAATAATTCTTTACAGGTTCAATATCGGTTTCTATAGTCTTCTGTGCCTGTGCGTGTAGGGCTTGAATGAGAAAACAACTAAAGAACAGTACAGTGATAATTTTTTTCATGGTATTAATTTTTAAAATCACTAACTACATCCACCTTCAATCGTTGGTCCCGATTAGCCACATCCCAGGCGGTGTGAAAAACCAAGCGGGTTATGGTTTCCATTTTATTGTACAAAATTTTTGGCGCGTCATCACCGGGCTTGTGATAATCTTCATGCACACCACTGAAATAAAATATGACCGGAATATTGTGCTTCGCAAAATTATAATGGTCACTCCTGTAGTAAAAACGATTGGGATCATCCGGACTGTTGTAAGTATAATCCAAAACTAGATTCGTGTAGGTTTGATTGCACTGCTCTGAGATTCTATGGAGGTCGGTGCTCAACTTATCTGAACCTATCAAATACACGTAATTCGAATCTTTATGTTCTGGGTCGATACGACCAATCATATCAATGTTCAAGTCACATACCGTAGTAGTTAATGGGTAAACAGGATGATCCGAATACCACTCGCTTCCCAAAAGTCCTTTCTCTTCACCACTCACGTGCAAAATGAGCACACTTCTCCGTGAGCCCTTTCCCTCTTTCGCTGCCAAGTAAAACGCTTCTCCTATCTCCATAGCTGCTGAAGTTCCGCTGGCATCATCGTCTGCTCCATTGTGTATTTGGCCATTGATGATACCAACATGATCATAATGTGCCGATACTACTACCACTTCCTCTTTCAATTTTGGATCACTTCCTTCAATAAAGGCCAGCACATTCTCAGCCTCTATACGTTCCACTTTTTGTTCCACATGGAAAAGG
>JBIKSC010000032.1:0-16324 GCA_044348775.1 Flavobacteriales bacterium
CCGGTTTTCAAAGCATTCATAACTGGTTATTGAAAAGCTCGTTGGCTGATCGTGCTAAGCATCCGGCCATACCCAGTATCCGAGCCCAGTATATGCCGTTAGCTGCGCACCTTGTCTATTTTGTACTTGGCATTCACCCGTTCAAACAGCTTACACATTCAGCTTACAGTTTAAAGGAGGGGGCCATTCATTCGATCATAGCGAGCCTTGAGTGGCCGCAAACTGCTGAAGCATAGCGCGTCTTGCGGAGGGCTTCATTACTTTCGCTTCATGGTTCGTTCTCTTTTCTTTTGGTCAATTGTTTTTCACTGTGTAGACACGATTGCGCAGGGAACTGTGCGCGATACATCCCTCTTTGATCCCCATGTCACCATGAGTTATGCGTACCAAATTCCGGGTGGGGATATGGCAGATCGCTTCGGCAATAACAGTAATCTATCTCTGGGTTTCCACGTAAAGTCGCGCACAAATTGGTATTACGGTGTGCAGGGGCAGTTCATATTCGGAAGTAAAGTGATTCAGGAAGAAGGATTTCTCCAAAATCTTATGGTAGATGGCAGCTATGTGCTCGACAATGATGGCTATCCCGCTACGTTGGTTATTCAGCAGCGTGGATTTGCTTTATCGGCAGATGTGGGTCGATTATTTCCGGTAATTGGTCCGAACATGAACTCCGGAATTTTGGTGAAGGGCGGTGCCGGTTTTTTACAGCATAAAATTCGAATTGAACACCAGGAAACATATATCGCCCAGCTTGAAGATGAATACCTAAATGGTTATGATCGCATGGCTAATGGCCCCGCTATAACCGGCTTCGCTGGTTATTATCATATGAGCAATAATCGGTTCATCAACTTCGTAATCGGTGTGGAGGGTTGGCGCGCTTTCGCGGAGCCTCGACGCAGCATTAATTTCGATACACGGGTGAGTGAGAAAGGCGTTCGCAATGATGTTCTGCTTGGCATTCGTGCCGGATGGACCCTGCATTTATACAAGAGGATGTCGAACAATTTTTATTACTACTAATAGCTTATCAACCCGTGCAAGTTCTCTATTCCATGCTTATTTCCATTGCGAATGCTATGATGCATGGGGTAGCGCTTGTGCATGGGAAATCGCGTAAGTGGGTGGAGGGCCGAAAGAATTGGCGCTACCATATGCGACATTGGCGTGCAACCCATCCAGGTGAGGTTTATTGGTTTCATTGCGCCAGTTTAGGCGAGTTCGAACAGGGCCGACCCGTGATGGAGTGCTTGCGACGAGAGCGTCCTGAAGTGTTCATTTTACTCACTTTTTTTTCACCTTCAGGCTATGAGATTCGCAAGAATTATGCAGGTGCAGATGGCGTCTTTTATTTGCCAATTGATTCACGATCGGGGAGTAGCGACTTTCTGGACATCATTCAACCGAAGGGTGTCATTTTTGTGAAATATGAGTACTGGCCCAATTATTTTCTGGGTTGCAAGAACAGGGGCATACCCTTGATTATGATTTCTGCGATACTTCGCCCCGATCAGCGGTTTTTCGGGTGGAGTCGTTTTTTCTGGACCCCTGTTTTGCAATGCGTCAGTCATTATTTTGTGCAAGATGAAGGCACCATGAAACTCCTAATTGGAATCGGAATAAATCGTGTGACGCTTGCAGGTGATACACGATTTGATAGGGTGTTGGAGATTGCCGCAGGAGCGAATGAGCTCCCTGAGGTTAGCCAATGGTCTCAGGGTGCACAAGTGTTGATGGGCGGCAGTACCTGGCCGCCCGATGAGCAGGTGCTATATAGCTGGTGGCAGAAGGCCCCGGACAATTGGAAGATGATGTTAGTTCCGCACTATATTGGTTCGGCACATGTGGAGGCAATTCAACGCCAATGGCCCGATGCGATGTTGTGGTCGCAACGAACGGAAGCGGGATGGGCGAGATCACGGGTGGTTATTATCGATGAAATTGGAATGCTATCGACGCTATACCGCTATGCGACGGTTGCCTGGATAGGAGGAGGCTTTGGGGCGGGTATTCATAACACCTTAGAGGCTGCAGTTTGGAGTGTGCCTGTGGTCTTCGGTCCACGCTTCGAGAAGTTTGCCGAGGCGCGCGGACTGATAGATGTAGGAGGAGCATTGGGGGTGCCAAATGAGGCTGAAGCGCACCAGCTACTTATGAAACTCACAGTGAATTCACCTGAAATGGCGAGGATGGGCCTCGCTGCGGGAGGTTTTGTTGTGGCAGGTCGTGGAGCTACCGATAAGATTATGAGCTTTTTAAGAGCGTCTTGAATTTTTTTTCGGAAAAACACACGAAAGTATTTGCCATAACGCATTGCTTGTATAAATTTGCAGCCCTCAAGTTCTTTTATCAAGCGGGAGTAGCTCAGTTGGTAGAGCATAACCTTGCCAAGGTTAGGGTCGCGAGTTCGAGTCTCGTCTCCCGCTCAAAGTCCCGATCTGATTGTCAGGTCGGGATTTTTTTTGTACGGTGTTTCAATCCGCCCGGGTGGTGGAACTGGTAGACACGCAGGACTTAGAAGTTCTTTGAAATTTTTTCTCGATATTGTAGCCATGAACTGGCGAATAAAAGATCGGATATCGGACTCTGAATTTGTAGGAGTTTGTGAGCAGTCTAAATCAATGGCCGAGGCGGCAGCCACCTTGGGCTTGCATTTTAATAGTTTTAAAAAGCGTGCTCTTGAATTGCGTTGCTACCAAACCAATCAGTCAGGTATAGGCTTTCCTAAGTCTTTTAAGGAAAAAGTGCCATTGCAAGAAATATTGCAGGGTTTGCACCCTTACTTTCAAACTTATAAATTGAAAATAAGGTTGCTAAAGAGCGAAGTGCTTGCAAATCAATGCGCGATTTGCTGTATTAATGATTGGAATGGTAAATCTCTCAATTTGGAGTTAGACCACATTGATGGCAATCGTCAAAATCATATGCTTTCTAACCTCAGATTACTTTGTCCCAATTGTCATTCACAAACGGATACGTATCGAGCTAAAAATAAATCAAGGAAAATTTGAGTGCACCTTCAGTAATGAGGGATGTAGAATCGCTTAAATTCGGGGAAACCTCTGTGAAAACGTGGCAATCCCGAGCCAAGCTCTTTTCGGAGAGAAGGTGTAGAGACTTGACAGGCGACATCCGCTGCATCGGATGAAGAGAAAGTCCAGACCACAAACGCAGCACCGGTTGCGGGTGGCGAAAGCCATAGTGGTAAGAAAATCCTGTGGCCATTGCGGCTGTACGGGTTCGATTCCCGTCCCGGGTACAAAAAGGAAAGATGGTTCGCGAAAGCGAGCCATTTTTTTTGAGGGGTTATTCGCTCCAGAAACGGCTTTCGCGCCAGTGTTGCTGTTGACCACGGTCGAGGAAGGTCCAGGCCAATATTCGGCTGCTTTTTTGGCCTTGCGACATGGGTATAACATGCACTTCTGTGGGGCGCACGCGGTTCAAGGCCCGTCGCAAGTCGTGAATATGCTCCTGACGGGAAACCAGTGTTGTGAACCAATAGACTTTGCGGGCGAAGAAAAAGCTTTCCGCTACCATGTCGCGTATGAATTTCAACTCTCCGCCTTCACAGTATAATTCGTGCGACATCCCTCCGAAGTTGCGGCCGGTGGTTTCCTTTTTACCTAGGTTTCGCCACTTGCGGCCGGAGGCCTCTTGCGCTTCTTGCTCACTCCCGTAAAAAGGCGGATTACACACTACCAGGTCGAAAGCTTCTTCCTTTCCGATGACACCCTTGAAGAAATGCCCGGCATTCTTCTGTGTGCGCAATTGAACACTCTCCTGCAAGCGCTCATGTGACGCGCAAATAGCAGATGCATTGGAAAGAGCCACTTCATCGATGTCGGTGCCCACGAATGACCACTGGTAAAGGTGATTGCCTAAAATCGGGTAGATGACGCCAGCTCCCACACCTATATCCAAAACGTTTACGGAATGGCCAATTGGTATTGTGCCTCCATTGTGAAGAGCCAGAAGGTCTGCTGCGTGGTGCATATAATCGGCGCGCCCGGGCACAGGCGGACATAAGTATCCGGCAGGCAAATTCCAGTCGCGCACAGCATATTCACTCTCGAGTATTGCTTTATTGAGTGCGGTAACCGCCAGCACATCCGAAAAGTCGATGGTGAGAATACCCGCAGGACTCGGCGACACGAAGGGCTTGAGCGCGGGGCATTTTTCCATTAGGCGCGCCATATCGTAGCCATCGCGGTGAACATTGCGCTCGTGCATCGACGACTTGCGGGTAGGTGCTGCCATGATAAATCTCGTTCGTTAGAGATTAATAGAAGATGGAGTACGTTTTTGCGTGCTGCGATAGATGTATGAACCTGCTATATGACGACGCACGAAGCGCGCATAAGCATCCGAATTCACCATCTTGATGTAGATATTGCGCGGCACACCGTAGTATTCGTAGATGCTGCCATCCATGAAGTGCACAGTCAAAATTTGCTTGTCGTAGTTGAAATCTACAATGCCACATGAAGCCAGTGTTTGCTGGTAATCGGCTTCTACTTCAGCCAATGTTTCCGGGGCAATGCTTACCAGGAAGTGATAAGCTTCAATGATTTCCTTACTGCGCTCCTCTTCTTTTTCGCGAAGTTCCGGATTATCATGAAAATTGTCGGGGTGACATTCCTTCATGAGGTTGCGATACACCGATTTGAGTTCTTTCAATCCGGCGTTTGGACCAACACCAAGAAGTTTGCGATAGTCATTGATGCGTTTCATCATTTTTCAATTGTGCGGCAAAGGTAGTCTTTTCACCTCCTTTCTCGGGTATTTGCGGTGCGAAACATTCCAACTTGTGTGAGCAGAGTCAGTGTAGACTGCGTCATTCCTCAACTGTTGCGATGAGCAGATGGGGTACTTATGTCAAAAATAAAACATCAGTACAATGGAGTACATTAAGACTTTTCACGAAGTGGGTTTGTCCGACGTTCATCGTGTCGGTGGAAAAAACGCTTCGCTCGGCGAGCTCTTTCAAAACCTTGCGCAGCTAGATATTAAGGTCCCCGATGGCTTTGCTATAACTGTTGATGGTTTTGACGCGTTTATGATGACTGGCTCCATTCGTGCGCAACTAACATTCCTCCTTGATTCGATCGACTACCAAACTTTTAGTAATCTTCAACAGGTTTCAGAAGAAGCAAAGCGATTGATCATTGAATTGTCGTTGCCGAACGATGTAACCGAAGAGATTTTTTCGGCATACTCTGAATTGACACTGAAGTATGGTCCCGATACACACGTAGCGGTGCGCAGCAGTGCGACAGCAGAGGATTTGGCAGATGCAAGTTTTGCAGGACAATATGAGTCTTATTTAAATATTCATGGAAAGGAGGAGCTCCTAAGCGCGGTGAAAAAATGCTATGCATCTCTGTTTAATGCGCGAGCACTCAAGTACAGAATTGATCGCGGCTTCTCTTTGGAGCAAGCACAACTTTCGGTAGGAGTGCAAGTTATGATTCGCGCTGACTTAGCTTGTTCCGGTGTTTGTTTTACAGTCGATCCTGATACCGGTTTCCGTGATGTGGTAGTAGTTACAGGGGCTTGGGGCTTGGGCGACAATATTGTACAGGGAAAGGTCGAGCCCGACGAGTTTCATGTTTTTAAAGGTTCAATAGAGGCCGGAAAGAAGGGTATTATTCGCAAGAAAATGGGAACGAAGGCGCTTACGCTCGGCTATGCTTATGTGGGGGTGGGCGTTGAAAACAGACCGACCCCTGTTTCGAAGCAAAAGTCTTGGGTGCTTTCGGATGACGAAATTGAAACCTTAGCGAAATGGTCTGTGCGCATTGAAGAGCATTACAAGCGAGCGATGGATATTGAATGGGCAAAAGATGGATATACCAAGGAACTTTATATCGTCCAAGCTCGTCCTGAAACTGTGCATGGCCGTGACGAACGGCTAGTGTTGCGTGAGTATCATTTGCAGCCTAAGTGTCACCCGGAGGTGGAAGGTCAGGCAGTGGGTATTCATATTGCTGTAGGTAGAGCGCGGGTGTTGCATTCGCTTAGTGAGGCTGCACGCATTGAACCGGGCGATGTTTTGGTCGCCGAGACAACTAACCCTGACTGGGATGTTGTGATGAAAAAAGCATCGGCCATCGTAACTAATCATGGCGGCAGAACAAGCCACGCAGCCATTGTCGCTCGTGAACTTGGAGTGGCTGCTGTAGTAGGGGCTCCCAATGCTACAGGTTTGATAAGTGACGGCAAATGGATAACCGTCGACTGTTCTACCGGTAAAATAGGCAAGGTATATAGTGGTAAGCTTGACTTCGAAGTGGTTGTGCATGAACTCGACACGCTTCCGCAAACAGAAACCACTCCGATGTTGGTGCTCTCAGACCCGGATAAGGCATATGAATGGTCATTTTATCCGAATGGTGGAGTAGGACTTATGCGTTTGGAGTTTTTGATTGCGAACGTCATCCAGATTCATCCCATGGCGTGTGTGCGTTTCGATGAATTGGGTAGTCCGGAGGAACGACAGCAGATTAATTCGCTAACGGAAGGATATCAAGACAAGGCCTCCTATTTTGTGGATCGTCTTTCACAAGGCATCGCTACGATGGCGGCTGCCTTCTATCCGAAAGATGTGATAGTAAGGTTCAGTGATTTTAAAACAAATGAATATGCATCTCTGCTTGGTGGACGTGCATTTGAAGAACATGAAGAGAATCCGATGATTGGTTTTCGCGGAGCTTCGCGCTACTACCATGAGCGATACAGAGATGGCTTTGCCTTGGAATGCAGGGCAATTGATTGGGTCAGACGCAAGATGGGTTTGACGAATGTGAAAGTTATGATTCCCTTTTGTCGAACCGTGAAAGAATTACAGTTGGTATTGACCGAAATGGCGAAGTATGATTTGGTGCGCGGTGAATTGGGGCTTCACGTGTATATGATGGTTGAAGTGCCCAGTAACGTAATTGAAGCAGAATCGTTCGCTGCTCTAGTTGACGGCTTCTCTATTGGCTCAAATGATCTTACACAGCTAACCTTGGGCGTGGATCGCGACTCTGTGGTTATCGCTTCTTTATTTGATGAAACAGACCTCGCTGTGAAATGGATGATTGCGCATACGATCGATGCTGCGCATAAAGCCAAAATCAAAGTGGGATTGTGTGGACAGGCTCCGAGCGATAATGCCGCATTTACCGAGTTTCTGGTAGAAAGGGGGATTGATAGCATTTCATTTAACCCGGATGCAATCATTCAAGGCATTCAGAAAATTCATGATGCCGAAGTAGAGGTAGAATTAAACAAAACCATAATAGTATGAGAAAATTGGAAAACAAAGTAGCACTTATTACCGGTGCTTCATCGGGAATTGGAAGAGCGATGACCAACACATTTGCCAAAGAGGGGGCTACTTGTATTGTAGTAGACGTCGATCAAAAAGGGATTCAAGAAGTTGTTGATTCGATAGTAAACGAGGGCAACAACGCTGCGGGTGAGGTTTGTGATGTAGGGCAAGCACTTGAGGTTAAACAGCTCGTGGCAAAGGCGCTTGCAGAATATGGAAGTATTGATATACTGGTCAATAACGCAGGTATTATGGACGATTTTATGCCTGCTGCCGACTTGGATTTAAAGCAATGGCATCATGTCATGAACGTGAATTTGCATGGGCCTTTCTATTTCTGTCATGAGATTCTTCCCAGCATGATTGAACGAGGTAAGGGAACTATTTTGAATATCTCTTCCGTGGGAGGCTTGCAAGGGGCGCGAGCAGGAGCTGCTTATACCGCGGCTAAGCACGGATTAATTGGTCTCACAAAGAACATTGCATTTATGTATCTGGGCAAGGGTATTCGTTGCAATGCCATTGCACCCGGAGGAGTAAAAACGAATATCGGCGCGAGCATGCATCCGAATGCGTTTGGTTATGAGCGAATGATGACAGGCACAGCAAACATGCCTCGCATGGCCGAGCCCGAAGAGATTGCAGCAGCGGCACTTTTCCTCGTTAGTGACGAGGGCTCATTTGTGAATGGCGAAGTGCTGGTGGCTGATGGCGGGTGGACGGCTTATTAGGTACTGGGTACTGGGGACTAGGGACGGATTACGGATTACGGATTACGGATTACGGATTACGGATTACGGATTACGGATTACGGAATAAATCTGAAAAGGTATTGTATAATCGATATTCGTAGTGGGTATTGTCCCCAGTCCCTAGTCCCCAGTCCCTAGTCCCTAGTCCCTAGTCCCCAGTCCCTACCTCAAGCCGAAACCCCACCCCGTGCACATTCACAATCGCTATGCGCGAATCCTCACTGAGGTGCTTGCGCAGTTTGGTGATGAATACGTCCATGCTGCGGCCCACGAAATAACTGTCGTCGCCCCATACCATGTTCGCAATGATTTCGCGCTCTATTACTTGCCCGATATGAGTGGCTAAAATTTTCAAAAGGTCTGATTCTTTCTTTGTGAGTTTGATGCGCTTCCCGTCGATGGTCAATTCGAAGTTGGCTGCATTGAAAGTGTAGTTACCGATGGAGTAGGTGTTCTTCTCGAGTATTTCTTCCTTGAACTTCGGATTGCGTTTTAGAATGGCTTTAATGCGCAAAATCAACTCCTCGGCACTGAAAGGTTTGGTGATGTAGTCGTCGGCGCCCAGGCGAAGTCCTTTGATTTTGTCTTCGGTCATTTCGCGCGCTGTTAAGAAAATGAGCGGAATATCACTGTTGATTTTGCGGATGTCTTCTGCCAAGGAGAATCCGTCTTTTTTTGGCATCATGATGTCGAGCAAACACAAATCGTAGCTCTCTTTGTTGAATTGCATAAGACCTTCTTTTCCGTCCTTACACAAGTGAACTTTGAAGCCTTCTGCTTTCAATATATCCTGAATAACAAAGCCAAGATTGGTATCGTCTTCGACCAAAAGTATCATTGCGCTATGCGATGCGTTTTCCATGCTAAATTGTTTTGAACTCAATACTGAATGTGCTGCCTTTGCCGGGCTCGCTGGTTACGTTGATTTTTCCCTTATGCGCCTCAACAATCGTTTTTACGTAGTATAAACCAAGGCCATATCCGCGCACAGAATGCAAATTTCCTGTTGGCACGCGAAAGAACTTTTCGAAGATCATTTTTTGGTTGGCCTTATCGATGCCGATGCCATTGTCTTGAATTTCGATACGCAGCCATCCTGATTTATTGCTCGTTCGTATGTGAATCTGCGGTGCATCGGTCGTGTACTTTACAGCGTTATCAATAAGGTTGTAAATCACATTGGTGATATGCACTATATCGCCTTTGATGTTGTGCTTCGCTGCCTCCAGTTCGGTGCCAATGTTACCTTCTGCTTCCTGAATCTGCATTTGAAAAGTGTCAACGGCTTTCTGCAGCAATTCGTGGATGTCAATTTCTTTGTGTTGCAACGCGACCTTCTTCGGGCTCAACGAAGCTATTTGAAGCACTCGTTCTACCTGACTTTTCAGTCGGCTGTTTTCGTTTTGGATAATCTGCACGTAACTCCGAACTCGATCAAGGTTTGAAGATGAAAGCGCGCCATTGATTGCATCGGCCGAAAGACCAATGGTTGAGATGGGGGTCTTCAATTCGTGCGTCATGTTGTTCACAAAATCGGTTCGTATTTCGGAAAGCCGCTTCTGTTGCAACATCACGTGCACCGTGTAGCTGAAGAATATAACGATGAGGAGAATCACGATGCTCGAGTACATCCAGAAATCGAGTTGCTGCAGAATGAACGATGATTTATTGGGGAAAACAACACCGAAGTAATGTCCATCGGGTTCGAAGTTTTCCAGTTTATGAATTTGCTTTGCTTGCGTGCGTTCAATGCCGGGCTTGAAGGAAATCTTGCTTCCAAACACAATGGAGTCGTTAAAGCAATCGTAAATGCCGTATTCAAAATCCTCGAGTAGTTGAGAACGACGGAACTCTTCTTTAAGCAAATTCTCGAGCAAATAGGGTTGGGGTGTGTCGTTAATATTGGCGATGAAATAGTTGTTCGACACTTGTCTCACTGGCTCTGTTGCAGCGGAGTCACGATTCATGACACGTATGGTTTGTACCACTTCGCTAATCGCCACAAATGCCCTTCGATTGAACTGTTCTTCTTGCAGCGCATAGGCCTTGCGCACCCAAAATACCTGTCCGGCGATGACGATGCCGAGCGATACAATGGCAAGCGCAATAACGATGATGATGGTTCTTCTGCTCATGGAGTTTGAATGCGGTGAAAGTACTTTTTTTTTCTAACCGCTGTAAGCTATTTCTAACCGCAAAGTCGCAAAGAATGCAAAGAGATTTTTTCTTTGCACTCTCTGCTACTCCGCGGTTAAATAAAACTTCCCGTAGATTTGACGACCAAACATCAACCCCATGAAAGCATATGTATTCCCCGGCCAGGGCTCTCAGTTCCCGGGCATGGCTCAAGACTTATACAACAGCTCGGCAAGCGCCAAGGCCATGCTCGAGCAAGCCAATGATATTCTTGGTTTTCGCATTACCGATATCATGTTTAGCGGTAGCGAAGAAGACCTCAGGCAAACACGTGTAACACAGCCTGCCATCTTCTTGCACAGCGTTGTGCTGGCTTCGTGCCTGGGTGATTCGTTTCGCCCCGATATGGTAGCCGGTCACAGCCTCGGCGAATTCTCGGCACTTGTGGCGAACAAGACGCTGGCATTTGAAGATGCCTTGCGCCTCGTGTATGCGCGTGCTATGGCTATGCAGAAAGCATGCGAACAAAACCCATCGACGATGGCCGCTATTCTCGGTCTCGAAGATGAAATGGTGGAGCGCATTTGCGGCGAAACAGCAGGAGTAGTAGTGGCGGCGAATTACAACTGTCCCGGGCAGCTGGTGATCTCGGGAGAAAACGCAGCTATCGATGCAGCATGTGCATCACTCACAGCGGCCGGTGCGAAGCGCGCACTAAAACTACAGGTGGGCGGAGCGTTCCACAGTCCTCTCATGGAACCTGCGCGTGTGGAGTTGGAAGCAGCGATTCAAGCGACGCATTTCTCGGATCCTATTTGCCCCGTGTATCAAAATGTCACAGCCTCTGCTGTGAGCGACCCGGAGCAAATCAAACTGAACTTGGTGAAGCAGCTTACGGCTCCTGTTCGCTGGACGCAAACCATGCAGCAGATGATAGCCGATGGTTGCGGCGAAGTAATTGAAGTTGGTCCCGGCAAAGTGCTGCAGGGACTGTTCAAGAAAGTAAGCCGCGATTTGCCAACGGCAAGCGCATAAATGGAGAATGAAGAATAGAGAATGAAGAATAGCCCCCCTTTTCTCCATTCTCCATTCTCCATTCTCCTCTTCAAAATCTGACCACTTAAAACTCACCCTGCGCCATTCCCCATTCTCCATTCTCCATTCTCCATTCTCCATTCTCCTCCGATAATCTGACCACTGACCAATCACATTTCGCCATTCGCCACTTCGCCCCTCGCCCCTATGACCTCCTATCCCGCCAAAATAATTCTCGCCTGGGCCGAAGCCATTTCGGGTAATAAGGACATCCGTGATTGGCTCATGCAAAACGGGTATCCCGAGTTATCGGTGTTTGTGTTTGCCTTGCGCAACCAACCCGAGCCGCGGCAGTGGTTGATGGACAATGGCTTTCCGCATTTGATGGCGCTCATCAACGGCGCAGAGGGAAAGCCGAATGCGATCCTTTGGTTGCGTGGCAACGGCTATGACATTCTCGAGAAGATGGCCCGCGCAGCCGACAACAGCGAAGACGCTCTGCTGTGGCTATTCCACAACGGTTATTCTGATATGGCCACCGTGGCGCAACGCATGCGCAAAGTCAAAAACGATATCGAAGAGAATAACAGCGATGTGCACCGGATATCGGGGGTGTGAGAGGGGGAAGGATTATAGGATAGCAGGATTGTAGGATTATAGGGGGCATGCCCTAAACCCGCGATGCTTGATTACTTTCTTGTGTCGAGTTGAATATTCCATTCAATCGATTTGAGACGGCTCTGAATAGTTATCAAAGTATCTTGAATTTCGTGTTCATCGGGTAATGTTCCATACACCAAACTCTTGAAGTCACCGGAGTATGTTGCTTTCAGTTCTCGCCAAGTATCTTCCGGGTTTTTAAATAGCAGAGCTTCTTCAGGGTGATGAATGAGCCAAGCGTTGTTGTTCTTAAAACTTATCATGTCATCGTTGGCAACTTTCAAAAGCATGTTCTCGAAATCCGATGAATTCAGGAAGTTAGAAAACGCATCGTGTTTAAGCAATTGATGTAAATCGTAGATGTGCCTTATCTTTTTCTTCAGGTCTTCGATAGGACTTCCACTGTGTGAAAAGCGAATTAGACTCATAATCTTTTCGCATATCGTACGGTTTGGAGTCAGCGTTGGAACATCAAATGAAAGAAGTCCATTCGCTTTTGCCAGCTCAGCTTGTTGGCTTTGAATCATCATTTGCCCTACGAACGATGTAATGCTTCTCATTTCGAATGGCTCGTAATTGCCTAGCCATGTCGATTCGAGTACGATTACATCGCGCACTTGGCCTAAGTCACCCGTGAACTCTTGATTGTAGCCATGCGCTGTTTTTCTGTTCATGCCGAACTTGGTGGTAAGGCCATTTATCGAAAACTCCGGAAGCGCCTTTTCTAACGTTGAGCTAATCGTTTTTAGCTTTGCTTTTAATCGATTGTCGGATTCTCCTTCCCTGCGTAAAACAACCAAATCGATGTCTTCTGAAAATCGCTCAATAAGTCCGTAACATTTGGAAAGCGAAGTACCTCCTTTGAATACAGCATCGCTCCCAACGGCGCTCGAGAAAATTGTAAATAAAGCATAGGTAACCCAGTAATCTTTTTCAATGTATTCGGGTCTAATGTTCATTTGCTGCGCAGTAAACCTAACGGCATCTCGAAATAGCGATATGTTCTCGTGAAGCCTCATGCGATGTGCCAATTCGATTTGTTGGGCAAGTCTTTTTCCTTGAGTCCAAATTCGAACGTTGTAAACGGATTCAAACTGTCTTTGAGCTTTTGGATTCCTTTTGTGTTGATTCCATTTTGTTCCAGCACGGCTCCGGCAAGCGCCCGCACGCGTGGTGGATAGGCAAGTGCATATTTCAATAGACTTTCGATTTGCTTCTCGTTTAGGTCTTTTGTTATGGCGCTGAGTCTGCGAACTGCGCGTTGCGTTGAGCAGTCGGGAATGCGTTTGATGTCTTTAAAGGCATCCAAAATGCCCAGCAATTCAAAGTTGGTGTTGGTTACTTCGGAATAGCTTTTTACAGAATCGGCCACGAGACTGCCGCGATCGATGGCGATGCGCTTGCTGCGACTGGCTATTTTGATGCGGAATGCAAGCTGTGAGGTAAGTCCTAGGCGATTGTAGAGCGATGTGCCGGTTTCGTAAGCTACACGTTTGCCGTTTGCGAAGAGGTAAGGGCGAAGCAATTCGTTGTAATCGGGTTGCAGCTCGCCAAACGCGGTTAGCTCCGGTTTGTAGAAAACGCCTTTTGAGACTTTTTTTATGACACCCTCCTTCTGCAGGCGTTCCAGTGCTTTGGCCGCTGTTGAATACTGCGCTTTCTCAATACGCAACTGCGCATAGCCGAAGGTCATACCCTTGGGAAATTGCTCAATTTGTTTACGAATGTTGGTTGCCAATGCCATGGTTCAAAGGTAGCCATCCTTGTTGAAATGTCAAGTTATTGGCGTAAAAAACTTGATATTGTGTTCTGGCGGCCTATCGCAGTAGAGGGCCTAACTCCCCTCCACAATCGCAATCTCCTCTTCCGTTAAGCCATACAACGCATACACCATGCGGTCTATCTCGCGGTCGGTTTGGTCGATGTGGGTTTTGAGATCCACCACCTTCTTCTTGTTCTCCTCAAACAATTCCATCCACTCAAATTCATCCTTCTTCGTAAGCGGTGCTCCCTTGCTTGCCTTGATGGCTTTGTTGAGCTCTTTGATGAAGTCGGGGAAGGTGAGGGTGTGCCAGTTACTCAATTTGTTACTGGTTGAAACCAAATGAAAATGAGATGATACAAAACCAATGAATTTATTTCTAGCATTGATTTCATTCGTTAAGATTGAAATCATTTCATTGGCAGTCTCTGTTAACTCTAGTTTGTTTGATGTAAATATTGTTCTTGCAATAGGTAGCTCCTTGCATTGGCCAATTTTAGCTTTGGGAAAGACATCATCGAACTCTGCGAATTTATATTTGAAGTAAAATCCCATTAATCGAGAATTAAGTATTGCTAAGATGGCTGTATAATAATCATAGAATTCTTGTTTAAGTTTGAAAATGTGTGCAGTGTTTTTAATCGTGAAACTCTCATCAGTTAAAGCAGCAACTAAGCCATTTTTACTTGGTATTTCTCTAATTATAATTCTCCTACCTTCGAAGAATAAAGGGTTTCTTGGTGCTGCCAGCCATTCGCCGTATTTTAAGTACTCCCCTTGCCAATCGATTAAATAATTTAGGACATCGTTTCCTTTAATATGTTTCCTATGAAATTCGGTAAGTTTTTCAGTAGAGTTAAAAGGCCTTGTTAAAGTAACGTCTTTCGTTTGTGGCGGTGATCCCTTTCCTACTTCGTATTCTTTAATTCCACTAGAGGCATCTGAAATTTCGATTAGCTCGATACTCGAATTGTCTAATTTTGAAAGAATAGCTTCGTATTTTTCATTAGAGTGGATGTTTATTAAAAATTTGCTATCGTTCTGAAAGGTCTGTTGATTTAATACGCTTCTGAGAACGATGGTATTGTTAACTATACTAGATATTTTAACTTCTGCATTGCTATAGTTATGATTTTTCCAAATTACTATTACAGTGTCTACGGTTGCATCTTTAAATACGCCAATTGGAGTGTCTACAATTTCAATAAAAGTCAAATTGTTAAGAAGATATTTTCTTACATCCGCCAGAAATAGATTGTTTAACCAGCTATTAGGCTCTATGAAACTAATAAGTCCTGTTCCTTTAGTGGTTAATGAAAGGGATTTTTCATTGAAGAGAATATACAGGTCAATTTGGTAGCTAGAGCATTTATAGTTCTGGTAATAATATTGTTTTTCGGCAGGACTAAATGTTTCACCCTTACTGCTCACATACGGCGGATTCCCAATCACCACATCGAACCCACCTTTCTCAAACACATCGGGGAAGGCATGTTGCCAGTTGAAGGCCTTTTCGCCGGCCACGGCAGGGTCGTCGATGAGGGAGTTGCCGCAGCGTATGTTGCGCGAGAGGTCGCTCAGTTTACGGCCGGGTTGGGCTGTGCGCAGCCACAACGAGAGCTTGGCTATCTCTATGCTCTCGTCGTTGATGTCCACCCCATAAATGTTGTTCTCCAAAATCTGCAAGTCGGTGTCGAACAGGCGCAATGGGGTGTTGGTAAGCTCGGCAATGATGTCATCTACAAACCGGTGCTCGTCGATGAAGTAGGCGAGGGCCTGGTTTAAAAACGCGCCGCTGCCACACGCGGGGTCGCATACCTTCAACGTGAGCAACCACGCTTTGTATGCGTTGAGCCGCTCGTAGAGGTCTTTGCCTTTTTCGTTGAGCTTGCCGTCGGCTTTTTGGTATTCGAAAATGGCCAAGTCGCGGTCGAGCCCCAACTCGGTTTTCTTTTCCGCACACAGCTTGCCCAGCGTATTGTCGACAATGTATTTGGTGATGTACTTGGGGGTGTAAAACACGCCGTCTTTCTTGCGTTTGCTCTTGGTTTTGTCGAGCGTTTCGCCGCGCAACTCGGCTTCCACATCGTCGACCTCGTTCAACGAGTGCTCGAAAATGTGCCCGAGAATGTTCACGTCTACATCGGTATTGAAGTCGTATTTGGAGAGAATGAGCAAATCGTTTTTCAGCACCGTGTCGTCGATGGTGAGCGACTCCAGCACCTCATCGGGAGCAAACAACTCGCCGCCAAACTGCGGTATCACCTCGCCGGTTTTCTGGTAGGTATAGCCGCGGTAGAGGTGCGAGAAGTAGGTGTTCACCATCTCGTAGAGCGGGCGGTAATAGTCGTCGTCGGCGCCCGACCATTTCTCTACAATCTTCACAATGGAGTTGGTGCCCACCAAGCCTTTGTCTTCGGCAAAGAGCAAAAACAAAATGCGATCGAGAAACTTCTGGCTCTTTTTGAACAGCAGCAGCTTATCGTGCTGTGCATTGTTCTTCACGGCGTTTTCATAAAAACTCCGCTTGAAGCTCGAGTAGTCTTTGTAGAGCTTTTTCGAAATCTCTTCTTCGTGAAACTTGGTCTCTTCGCGCAGCAGCTTGGGCAGGTTCTTATCGAGCAGCCCCTCTTTGCGCAGGTAGAGGTAAAAGCGCTTGAA
>JBIKSC010000213.1:0-4650 GCA_044348775.1 Flavobacteriales bacterium
TCATTCAGCGTGGCGTATGGCGCGCACACCGGTATCGGCACATTGCCAATTCTCTATTACGGAAACGAAGAACAGAAACAACGCTTCATCCCCAAACTTGCCACCGGCGAATGGAAAGGCTGTTATTGCCTAACAGAGCCCGGCAGCGGATCAGACGCCAACAGCGGTAAAACAAAAGCCGTATTGAGCGACGACGGTAAGCACTACATCATCAACGGACAGAAGATGTGGATTACCAACGGTGGCTTTGCGCACGTGCTGACCGTATTTGCGAAAATCGATAACGACGAAAACTTGTCGGCCTTTATTCTCACGCGCGACATGGAAGGCATCACATTCAATGCAGAGGAAAAGAAAATGGGGATCAAAGGATCTTCCACACGCCAGATCTTCTTCAACAATGTAAAAGTACCCGTTGAGAATTTGTTGAGCGAACGCGGCAACGGATTCAAAATCGCAGTGAACATTCTCAACATCGGCCGCATCAAATTGGGCGGAGGTGTTTTGGGAGGTGCAAAAGAATCCATTGAATACGCTGTGCGATATGCCAATGAGCGTCAGCAATTCGGACGCCCCATCATGAAATACGGCGCCATTCGACACAAGCTTGGCGACATGGCCATTCGCATCTACGCAACAGAGAGTGCGTTATATCGCGCTACACAAAACATCGACGACGAGATTGCATCGTTGCAACAGTCGGGCATGGAAAAAGGCAAGGCAGTACTGAAAGGAATTGCATCGTTCGCACCTGAATGCGCCATCTTGAAAGTACTCGGTTCTGAAGTGCTGGATTACGTGGTAGATGAAGCCGTTCAAATACACGGCGGTATGGGCTATAGCGCGGAAACCCGCGTGGAGCGTGCTTATCGCGATGCACGTATCAATCGCATTTTCGAAGGCACCAATGAAATCAATCGACTACTTATCGTCGACATGATTCTGAAAAAAGCCATGAAAGGCGAACTCGACCTCATGACGCCCGCGATGAACGTCGCGAACGAACTCATGGCCATTCCGGACTTCGGCGAAGCACCATCGAATACGTTCGAGCAATGCCACAAGTATGTGAAGCAGTTTAAGAAGGCTGTGTTGCTCGTGGCCGGAGCAGCTGTACAAAAGCTCATGATGCAACTCGAGAAAGAACAAGAGGTGCTCATGCATGTGGCCGATATGATCATTGCCACCTACACCGCAGAGTCGATGTTGCTGCGTATTGAGAAGCTGAACCGCAAAGGAGTGAATACCGAGCTGCATGAAGAAATGCTCAAGGTGTATTGCTACGATTCAGCCGAAACTATTTCAGCAGCCGGCAAGGAAGCGCTCCTCGCCTTCGGCACAGGTGACGAACTGCGCATGATGCTCATGGGCTTGCGCCGCTTCACGAAGACCGAACCATTTAATGTAAAAGACGCGCGCAGAAAGGTGGCCGCGAAGGTGATTGAAGAGAATAGGTATGGGCTGTAAACTCGAAACTGAGTCCCCGTATTATACGATCGTTAAGACTCTTCTCTTTTGAATCCAATCAGCTTTCGGTTGGTTAACGATGGCCTTAACAATTCCTCTATGACTTGATAGATGTGCTGTATCTGCTCATTGTGCGCCGATTGATGTGCGCTTAACTCGTTGATTTTTTCCAACAGGGCGTCATAGTTCATAGCCCATGCGCGCATGCTCACGAATACACGCATGATGGAAATATCAACCTGTATGGCCGTCGAGCTATTCAATACAGAAGAAAGCATAGCAACGCCTTGTTCCGAAAACATGAAAGGACGATTTCGACGTCCTCCCCAAGTATTGCTTTCTTTATAAAGGGAAGATTCACTTGAGGTCGCAAATTGCGACTTCAAGTTTTCCCACTCCTCTTCAGTCAGCTGAAACATAAAATCTTCCGGGAATCGCTCCAGATTTCTTTTTACCTGCTCATTCAGACGCTTGGTTTCGACGCCATACAACTCGGCCAAATCGGAATCCATGAGTACTTTCTGATTGCGGACGATGAAAATCGAACGTGCGATTCGTTCCTGGATCAAGATGTCTGTATTTACCTTCATAGCAGCTAGGCTTAGATTTCCAAGCGGCCAAACTAAACAGCAATAATCTGTGTAAGAAGGCATAATGAAGACTAAGTTATGCCTCACAGGAATATACGCTCACCACTTCTCAATCGCCCCCAAACCAAACAACGCATAGTCATACTTCACGGGATCTGTAGGATCAAGCTTCCGCAACACACCATCGAGCTCTTCAACAGCGCGCAGGTCGTTTTGCTTGCGCGTGAGCATACCCAGTTGACGGGCCACATTTCCAGAATGCACGTCCAACGGAATGGATAAATGCGCAGGAGATATGTTCTTCCAGATACCCAAATCCACTCCGTTTTTATCCTTGCGTACCATCCACCGCAAAAACATGTTGAGGCGTTTGGCCGATGATCCCGCCAACGGATCAGACACATGCTTCACCGAGCGCGCTGCATGCGGAATGCTGAAGAAGCGTTGTTTGAAATGAGATATTGCGTGACTTGTTTTGCCGTGCTCTGAAATTGAATCAGAGAAGAAAAACTCCATCGATGGCTGTTCTTCATACAAGCTGCGCATCGCTTGGATAAAAACAGCCAAGTCCTCCGCATTGAAGGTACGATGGACAAAACCCTTCAGAGCCTTGGCATCGCGCGGCGAGAAATTCATCACGAAGTCATAAGGAGCATTGTCCATCAACTCCATCATGCGGTTAGCGCTCTTAAGAATAGCCTTGCGGTTGCCCCAGCTGATGGTAGCCGTTAAGAATGCGGCAATCTCTATATCGGGCTTACTTGTATATCGATGCGGAATGGAAACAGGGTCATCATCAATAAAAGCCGACACATTGAACCGGTCGTATTTCTCGTCGAGAAACGACTTGAGTTCACTGAAGGATAAACCGGCGAATTTTTTCAAGGGAGTGCGCTCTGCGGTGTATGATTTTTAACCGCAGAGACGCAAAGAAAGCAAAGAGTAATTTCGCTCTGCATTCTTTGCGCCTTTGCGGTTAGAAAAAAAGCGGTTAAAAAAATCAATCCTCCGCCCCCATCATCACGTATTGCAGAATATTCGCCCCCATCTTCAGCGCCTTGGTTCGAGCTTCATCAGAATCTTTGTGAACTTCGAAATCTTCCCAGCCATCTCCTAAGTCGCATTCGAAATCGTAAAAGCAAACGAGGCGACCTTCCCACATGAGACCAAACCCTTGAGGAGCCTTCTTCTCATGCTCGTGAATCTTCGGCAATCCGTTCGGGAAATCGTAGGTCTGATGATAAATCGGATGACTGAACGGCAATTCAATGAACTCCAACTCGGGAAACACCTTCTTCATTTCCTTGCGCACGAACTTGTCCATGCCGAAGTTATCGGAGATGTGCAGAAAACCGCCGCCCAGTAAGTAGTTGCGCAAGTTGCTCGCATCCGATGCACTGAACACAACATTGCCATGACCTGTCATGTGCACAAACGGAAAATTGATGATCTCCGGATTGCCCACTTCGATATAGGGCACATCCTTGTCGATGTTGGTGGATAGATTTCGGTTTGCGAAGTCAACCAGATTCGGCACACTGGTAGGGTTCGAATAGTAGTCGCCGCCGCCTTTGTATTTCAGCACAGCCAGCTTGTAGGAAGGCGGCGCCGGCGCGAATGCCATCAACAAAATGGCTACCACTAACAAAGATAAAATTCGAAAACGGGTCATGGGTCAAAAGTAAGACGTTCGGCGGTATACCCGGGGTATTCACATAGTTTAAGGGTGAAATGGTGACGCAGTGAAATGGATGGGAGGCTAGGCCTCCACGTTTCTTTTGGCTGCGTTCTTACGCGAAGAGGTGACCGTTTTCGTTTTCAAGATTTTTTGATTCTTCAGATAACTAGAAATGATCTCCTCCTCTTCCTTAGTAAGAGGGCCTTGACCACCCATAAAATCGACGTCAAGCTCTTTAGTTTTCGTTTTCATAGCGGAAAATATTTGTTGATGAGTTTAAGTGCAGCAAAAGTGTCGATGATCATTAAGCGTCCACCAAAATGTTTCGCACCCAAAGATTCAATGTAATGATTGACCAATTGTGATTTCGATAGGAAAGAAACATTTCCATCGAATCCGCGCTGAAAGGAAAGTTTACAAGCAAAGGCCACTAAATTTCCAGGAACGCCTCTATACATTTTTCTTTTACCCTTGTTAAAAGGAGCGCTTTCGACCAGGTGCATATACACGTGATCCGTTTTTAACTCCAGACTAATCAAACCTTGAATCACATTTTGATTATTGACAATTGATAATTTGAACACATCACGTGCGGGTTCTTGAAATTCTGATTTCCAGTTGAACTGCCACCCACCTTTTTTTGAAATGTTTTTTAGTTCGGAAAAGCTCAATAGTGAAATATCGGTTGGAAAACTATCGCCTGTTACGACGTTTTCGATGCTGTTGGTGAGCTTGTCAACCGTAAAATCTAGTCCTGTTTGAAACACTTTTTTCACTCTTCTAAGGTATGACATCCAGCGTGAAAATCGGCTTTGAAAGGAAAAAAATTCTTGGGTTTGAGCGAATGTGAGAAGGTGCACCTAAGCTTCGCTCGCAAACCAATCATCTAGCACACCAGCCAGGCGTCGGAGGTTC